>JAAYPN010000087.1 GCA_012519775.1 Aeromonadales bacterium
CTTCAACATTCTAGGCCCTCTATCAAATCCATCACATGTAAACTACGAGCTTTTAGGCTGCTATGACGTAAATCTTTTAGATACTATGGCAAATGCGCTAAAACTTACCGGTGTAAAACGCGGTATGGTTATCAACGGCAACGGCATGGATGAGATTTCTATCTTCGGTTCAACTAAGGTTACTGAGTTACTAGAAGACGGTTCATTAAAGAAATATGAACTTACAAACAAAGACTTTGGTATTACAGGCAACTACACACAGAACGATTTACTAGGTGGTGAACCTGATTACAACGCTCGAATTGCCCGTGAAATTCTATCAGGTAAAGGCTGTGATGCTCACAATGCTGTTATCGGTGCTAATGTATCTGCAATGCTTCATTTAGCAGGTAAAGAGCCCGACTTTAAGAAGGGCTTTGAAATTGCAATGGATGCAATAAAATCAGGTCGCGGTGTTGAGAAGCTAGACAAAATCGCAGCATTAACAAACAAGACCGTAGCAGCTTAATCAGGAAGCACAGCGATGTTACAAAAAGAAGCACTGACTAAAAACGCAAAGCAATATCCAGGTCTTAATATTAAAAGTATTGAAGGCACTGTACTTGCAACCATCATCAACAGAAAGGTTGATGATGTAAAAAACATGAAGGTATCTGATAATAAAAGATCTGTACCTTTATGCTCTTTAGAAAAGGCACTCTCTAACAAGGTTGGTCGTAACTTTATTTTAGAGTGCAAGAAATCATCCCCTACTTTAGGTGATTTCTGCAAGGACTTTGATCTTGATAAGCTTATCGCCTGTTACGAAACTAAAGCTAGTGCTATCTCAGTTTTATGCGAGGAGCACTTCTTTAAAGGCTCAATCGAGTTTTTGAAGTATGTAAAAGAGCGCACTACTCTTCCTGTGATCTGCAAAGACTTTATCATCTGTAAAGAGCAGATTGACAACGCATATGCAGCAGGCGCTGATGCTATTCTTTTAATGTTGAGCGTACTTACTAAAGAGACTTATCTTGAGCTTTTAGACTATGCTCACTCCAAAGGACTTGATGTCTTAACAGAAGTTGATGATAAAAACGACGCTCTCTTTGCCCTAGAGCACAAGATTAAGATTGTCGGTATCAACAACCGCGATTTAAGAACACTTACAATCGATCTTGATAATGCAAAAACTCTATGCAGACTGTTTGATGAAAACACTCTTGTAGTATCTGAGTCAGGCATTAAAGAGCACAGTGACCTTCTGTATTTAAAGGACATCAACAACTTTTTAATCGGATCATCAATTACCGCTGAAAACGATGTGTTCTTTAAGGCAAACTCTATGCTTTTTGGTACTAACAAGGTTTGCGGTATCACCACAAAAAAGGCATTAGAGGCCTTAGTTAATAATCACGTCTCTTTAGCAGGATTTATCTTTGCTAAAAAATCACCTCGCTATGTTGAGGTGTCAAAGGCAAAAGATCTTGCATCATCATTTAAAGGTCAGATTAAGTTTGTAGGTGTCTTTGTGGATGAAAAAGTTGAAAACATTGTTTCAACCGTAAAAGAGGTTGGCCTTGATTACGTACAGTTACACGGCGTAGAAACAGTGCAGTTTATAAAAGAATTACAAAGTGCACTGCCATCAATTAAAATAATCAAAGCATTTAACATCAATACTAAAGACGATTTTGAGAAAGTAAAAGACTACGCACCATACTGCACTTACTTTATTTTTGATTCCAAGAGTCCTGGCTCTGGAAACAGTTTTGACTGGGGAATGATTCCTGAAGAACTAGATAAAAAACTGATCCTGTTATCAGGCGGTATTGGTCTTGATAACGTAAAGCAGGCTCTTGCATATGAATTTGCAGGTCTAGACTTAAATTCAAAATTAGAAACCATTAAGGGTATTAAAGACGTAGAGAAGATAAATGAAATCTTTAATATCATAAATAATTACTAATATTCGGAGACTACCATGACAATTTTAAATCCATTCTTTGGCAAATACGGCGGACAGTATGTTCCAGAGGTTTTAATACCTGCCTTAGATGAACTAGAGAAAACTTTCGTAGAATGCAGA
>JAAYPN010000088.1 GCA_012519775.1 Aeromonadales bacterium
AAGATTACCGTCAACATCTCTCATTACCACAAGGGCAATCTGAGCATTTAGAATAAGTCTCTGGCACATAGAGCAAGGACGCATCTGTTTGGTTCTGCTGTTTGTAGCCACATCAGTTCCAGCAAGATATAAAGTGCCACCAACGATATCTAATGGATCACCATTGATAATAGCATTAGCCTCAGCGTGAACCGCTCTGCATAACTCATAATGAGTACCTGGCTTAATCTTACAGGTTTCTCTTAAACATTCTTTTAAATCAACGCAGTTTGCACGATGTCTTGGAGCGCCATTGTATCCAGTAGACACAATACGACCATCTTTTGAAACAATAACAGCACCATACCTGCGACGAAGGCATGTTGATCTCATTGATACAGCAACTGCAATCTCCATGAAGGACTGATCTTTTGAAGGCCTAATATACTCGGTCATTTTATATCTCTAAAACAAAAACAAAACTCTAAGTAGTATAGCATTAGAGCATCAGTTATTTATGCGAGAAGGTGCAAATGTTCATTTAATTAACATAACTCAGGAAAAATTGACTAATACCGATGCAGTGCAATTCTTTATGTATTCATAATGTATTTTTTACACAATAAAGATAAAAAGAAATGAATTGTAAGTGGCTAAAAGGAGTCTTATATGACTATAGATGAGATTTTGCTTCTGGTGGTTGTACAATGCAATGATACTTTCAATTGTGTAGCAGATAAAGATAGAGCAATTCAAAAGACTCTAAATGTAAATTTTGATTTTATTGAGGACAGATATAACTCACTTATAAGAGCAAAGTACCTTCATGCAGGTGACTACAGGCGATGGTCTGATAACGCTTCATCGCTTGCTTTAACACTTTTTTACATGTGTTAAATAGTAAAGCCTTGATAACAGCCTTTTATAGCTTAATTCATACTTGATATAATTAAAAAATCGTGTATAATTTTGCACGCTGTGTTTATGGTCGCATTACACAGTTTATTTTTTATTTAATTATAGGATTAACATAAAATGGCAATTTCATTAGATGCTACTTTACGTACTGATTTAGGAAGAGGTGCGAGCCGCCGCCTACGTCGTCAATTTTTAACTCCAGCAATCATCATCGGTGAAGGCAAGGAAGCAATTTCAATCACTTTAGACGAGAAGAAAGTTATTACTTCTGCTCTAAAGGATGAGTTCTACAAAGAAGTAGAAATCAATTTAGATGGCAAGGCTATCAAAGTAAAGCCTGTTGATATTCAGCGCCACCCAGTTTCAGAGCGTATCTTACACATCGATTTCCAACGTATCTAATTTTTTGATACAGCTGTAAGATATATAAGAGCCATTCTTGCAAAAAGAGTGGCTTTTTTCATATATTGTATATATTGAAATAGTTTTCAAGGAAAAACGCATGCAAGATGATATTGTTTTAGGTCATATGATTGGCCGTCAGGTTGTGGATATAACTGATCAGGGCGCCTTTGTCGATGGAGGTGATTTTGGTGATCTGTTTGTTCCTAATAAACAATTACCTGCAGATTTAAAAATCGGCGATATCTTACGCGTATTCCTGTACAAGGATGGCGGACGTGTACTTGCAACAGCAAGACACCCATACCTAGAATGCGGTATGGTAGGCCGACTTGTAGTAAACTCAATTGACTGTGGTACTGTCTACATGGATTTAGGTATTCCTAAAGAGCTTGTAGTTCCTGTATCAGAGCAGAGAGCAAGTTTTGAAGTGGGCCAGTCTGTGCTTATCCTTGTATCAATGGATGAGCAGGGAAGATTGTTCGGCACACAAAGATACAATAACTATATTAAGGATACAGCAAAGAAAGGCGCCTACAAGGTAGGTCAGAGAGTTACCTGTGTTGCTGTATCACATACACCATTAGGCTTTAGAATGGTGGTAAACGATGAAGTTTACGGCCTTTTATATAAGACAGAGCTTAAAGGCACTCCTGTGCGCATTGGCAAGAGAATGGACGGCTATATTATTAAGGTTCGTGAAGATGGTCGTTTGGATGTGTCATTGCAGGAGCCTGGTGTATCAGGTATTGAGCATGCCTCAAAACATCTGTTACGCATTTTAAAGAGCTCAAACGGCTTTTTAGCCTTCAACGATAAATCCGATCCTCAGGAAATTGAAGATTACCTGCATATGTCAAAGGGTAAGTTTAAGAAAGCTTTAGGCGGTTTATACAAGAATCGTCTAATCACCATTGAAGAAGATGGTATTAAGCTTACAAAAGAAGGCGAAGAGTTCTACTCAAATAATAAGGAATAATGATGGAGTTTTTAGCTTCTTGGGGCCTTTTTGCAGTTAAGTTTGCAACAGTTTTAGTATTCTTTTTAATCTTTATTGGTTTCGTTGCTGCTCTTAAGTCTTGCAAAGATGAGGAAAGTGACGATCTAAAGTTCAAATTCACTGATTTGCTTGCAAGAAGAGAATCAAGAAAAGAATCTATTGAAAGCGCAATTGAAGACTTTGATTTCTCAATGGATGAAAAGGAGAAAAAGAAGTCTTTAAAGGCCAAAGCAAAAGCTTTGAAAAAAGAGACTGAAACAAAGTTTGATAAAAGAGCTAAAAGAATTGAAGAGGCTCAAAAGAATGGTCTGTTCTGCCCAGAAAAACTGTTCGTATTAAACTTTGATGGAGATGCGCAGGCAAACGCAGTAAACCATCTTATTCAGAAAGTTAATCTTTTACTGGATGTGGCAACACCAAAGGATGAGATTGTAATCAATCTGACATCTCCAGGTGGCGTAGTTAACGGCTACGGACTTTGCGCTAGTGTTCTTGAGAGGATCAGAGCAAAAGGTGTAAATCTTGTAGTATGCGTTGATAATGTGGCAGCATCAGGCGGCTACATGATGGCATGTGTTGCAAGCAAGATTGTGGCAGCTCCATTTGCATATATTGGCTCAATTGGTGTTGTAGCTCAGATACCAAATTTCAACAAGGTATTAAAGAAGCACGATGTTGAATATGAGCAGGTTACAGCAGGTAAATACAAGCGCACTTTAACCATGTTTGGTGAGAATACACCTGAAGGACGTGAGAAATTTAAGCAAGAACTTACTTTAATTCATGACCGTTTTAAGGCTATAGTAAATAAGTATCGTCCAGACATTGATATAGATAAGATTGCAACTGGTGAATTCTGGTTAGCTACAGATGCAAAAGAGCGCAACTTAGTTGACGAGATATGTACTTTTGATGCATATTTACAAAATCGTTTAGATTTTACAAAAGTTTGTGCTATAAAGATTGGCATCGAGAACAAGAAAAAGAAGTCTTTAGTAGATTTAATTAAAAAATTGTTAATGGCTAAAACTTGGACAAGGGCGATTAGTAAACAGGTTCAAGATATTGTCGTAAAAGATAATACTTACCATTTATAAAAATAAAAGGTATTACAATGGGTAAATCATTAGTTATCGTGGAGTCTCCATCTAAGGCAACTATTATTAATAGATACCTAGGTGATGATTACGTGGTAAGAGCAAGTGTGGGTCACATTCGCGATTTAGCTACGGTAACTGCAACTTCTGCAACTGCAAAAGGCAAGAAAGAGAAGGTTTCAAAAGAACAGGCACTTGCAAACAGCATGGGTATCAATCCAAAAGAAAACTGGAAAGCAAACTATGCCATCATGCCTGATAAGCACAAGGTTGTAGCAGAATTAAAGAAACTATCTAAGGAAGCTGATAAAGTATATCTGGCAACCGATTTGGATAGAGAAGGAGAAGCTATCGCATGGCACTTAAAAGAGGTTTTAGGTGGCAGTGACGACAAATACCTACGTGTAAAATACCCGGAAATCACTAAAGCTGCAATTCATAAGGCCTTTGAAAACCCTGGCCGCATTAATATGGATCTTGTAAATGCTCAGCAGACAAGACGCTTTTTAGATAGAGTTGTAGGCTTCATGGTATCCCCATTACTATGGAAAAAGGTTGCCCGTGGCTTATCAGCTGGTCGTGTACAGTCTGTAGCTGTAGAACTTATTGTTGACAGAGAGCGTGAGATTAAAGCCTTTATTCCTGATGAGTACTGGAATATCGATGCACTTACAAAGACTAATTCAGGTGAAGAGTTAAAACTTGCACTAGCTCAGGTTCAGGGCAAAAAGGTAGACATCAAGGACGTAACTGCAGCTACAAAAGCTGTAGATGAAATTAAAAAATCTGATTTTATCGTTTCAAAGATTGAGAAAAAGAACGGTAAACAGTATGCACTACCTCCATTTACCACTTCAACACTGCAGCAGGTTGCAAACCAGAAGTTAGGTTTCTCTGTACGTAAGACCATGACTGTAGCTCAAAGACTATATGAGCAGGGTCTTATTACCTACATGAGAACTGACAGTGTTAACCTCTCTGATGAAGCTATTGCTACAGCACGTGATATTGTTACTAGAAACTTTGGTGATAAGTACGTGCCTGAAAAGCCAAATTACTATAAATCAAAGGAATCTGCTCAAGAGGCTCACGAGGCGATTCGTCCTTCACACCCACTTGATCCGCTCCCATCATCAGTTGATAGAGACGGTCAGCGTTTATTTGATTTAATCAAGGCAAGATATCTTGCTTCTCAGATGACACCACAGTTATTTGAGACCACCTCAGTTACTGTAAACTCAGGTGATTACACCTTTAAGATCTCAGGTAAGCATGTAACCTTTGACGGTTTCAAGAGAGTCTATAATTTCTCTAAAAATGAAGAATCTCTGCTTCCTGATTTAAATGAAGGTGACAAGCTCAATGTTGAGGATGTAATTCCATCACAGCACTTTACACAGCCTCCTGCACGCTTTAACGAAGCAAGTCTTGTAAAAGAGCTTGAAAAGGATGGTATCGGTCGTCCTTCAACCTATGCTTCAATTATTTCTACCATTCAGGAACGTGGTTATGTAACCATCAATCACGGCCGTTTCTTTGCCGAGAGAATGGGGGAGGTTGTAACCGACAGGTTACGCTTTAGCTTTAAAGATCTGATGGATAAGAAATTCACAGCTTCAATGGAAGATTCATTAGATGATATCGCCTGCGGTAAGAAGGACTGGATTGACAGTCTTGATGATTTCTACAAGAACTTTGAAGTAGAACTTGATAAGGCTAATCTTCCAGCTGCAGATGGTGGTATGCCTGAGAACAAACCACTTGAGATTGAGGAGATGATGTGTCCTCAATGTGGCAAATATCATATGGCAGTACAGTCAGGTAAGACTGGTATGTTCCTGTCATGTTTAGGCTACTACGATAAGGATGTAAAGGCTGCAGACAGATGCAAGAAGACTATGAATCTGCGTCCAATCGATCTTGCTTCATTATCAACACACAATCTGTCAGATGAAGAGGAAGCTAAGATCCTGCGTTCACGTCCACGCTGCCCAATCTGTCATTCAGTAATGGATACCTACATCATTGATGAGACTCATAAGCTTCATCTATGCTCAACTCCAAACTGCCATGGCTATAAGCTAGAAACTGGTAAGTTTGATTCAGAGATCGAAAAAGGTCGTGAGATTGAGTGTGAGAAGTGCGGTCACACCATGATTGAAAAGGAAGGTCGTTTTGGTAAGTACATGGCATGTACCAACAAGGATTGCGGTAATACCAGAAAGATCTTAAAGAATGGTGAAATTGCACCTCCACGTGAGGATGCTGTTGATTTACCTGATCTGCCATGTAAGACACCAGGCTCACATTACGTATTGCGTGATGGTGCAGCAGGTATCTTCCTTGCAGCTCACAATTTCCCTAAGGTACGTGAAACACGTCCGCCTAAGGTAATTGAACTGCAAAAATACAGAGATAAGATCTCACCTAAGTTCTACTATCTTGCTGATGCTCCTGCATACGATCCTGATGGTAATGAGACTGAGGTTCGTTTCTCTCGTAAGATGAAGAAACAGTACATCTTATCAGTAAAGGATGAGAAGCCAACATCATTTGTTGCATTCTATAATGAAGAGTCAAAGAAGTGGGAAGTACAGGAAAGTACCACTAAAACTGCAGCTAAAAAGACAACTGCAAAAAAGACTGCAACAAAAAAGACAACCACCAGAAAGACCACTACAAAAAAGGCAGCTTCAAAGAAAGCTGCTGAGTAATAGTAATTCTCCTGGTACTTCTTTAATGTGGATCTGGAAGCTTAACTAGATATTGTTTGAGTCGATGCTCAACAGGTAAAGCTTAATTAACAGCCAGAAAAATTTAATTAGAGCGGGATTTCCCGCTCTTTAATTTTTTTTGAAATGCCTTTTACAAGGTTGTAGGGTAAGCTTGGATTTTTGCAAACAGGGCAAGCTGATCTTCATCATTTTCATTGATGTTGTTCTGAAGGTTGTTAAGCTCTTTTGCGTAAGCTCTTGCCTGATTTTGAATTAAGTTTGCGCACATCTTATAAAAGTATGAAAGCTCCTGATCAGTCATTGTTCCCCTGAAATTATTGCCTCTTAGAATGAATACAAGCTCTCTGAAGGTTTTTGAGCATGACAATGGAGGTCTATCAAGAGCATTCTTTGGCATACGAAGATACTCATCATAAAGCTTCAAATCAGCCTTGTTAAAGAGTTTTATAAGCTTGTCATAAAGTGGTAGTGTAGACTCATCTAATGGAATAGATTTAATATCTGCACTGTATAACGCTTTATTTGCAGCATTTAAATCAAAGTGGGTGATCTGCTGTCTTTTTTCGGTTAAAACAGTACTAGGAGATAGTATTCCAAAGTTTGAGAAACTGATAAATTCATGAGTCAGGTTATCACCATCTGTTACAAGTGCCTCAAATCCATCTTTAGGCTCGATAATGGCAACAGGTTTTACAATCTGAATTAAGCGAAGCTTTGGATTGTAATCTAAAAGAGTAGTGTTTTTCTCGATGGCATTTCTTGTCTTATTGATGTTATAGGTTTTACCCTGCAATGAGTAGTTTAAAAGGGCACTCTCATTCTGATTAAGGTATTTAACCACATATAAAAGCATATCAAGACGCGATTTAGGATCGCAAAAATCAATCTTCTGATTAAAGCCTAACTTTTTGGCGTAGTTAACTAATGAATCAGATTTTGTAAACAGACCTGTCTCAAAATACTCATTTAGCTTAAGCAGTTTATTGATATCAACTAATGAATTTATTCTAGATAAAACATTAGGTTCAATAAGACGAAGAGAGATTTTCTCTAAAATCTTTAAATTACGTACAGACCAGGTAAAGATATCTGTATTAGGCGCTGTAAGAAGCTCTGTTACCTTTTTATAGAAATCGTGTTCACTAAGTCCCTGTCTTATGGTGTTAGGATCGATACCCTGAGCAAACAGATAGCTTGGACTTGGAAGCTTATAGCAAAGGCCCTTACAGGTAATTATCTCTTTATTACCGATAATATTAAAATTGGCATCTGTATAGGCATAGCAGATACCATATAGTGAAGCGTTATGCTCAGTTGGAGCGTTTGCAGGCAGGGGCAGGATGAAAAGGTAGTGCCCATCGATTTTAGGTAGCATTATTTAAACTGATTATTATCTTTATTGTATTCAAAACCGGCAGCTTTAAGTTTATCAACAAGTTCCTGCATATTTACTTCATTTGCAGCACATAGTGACTCTAGGCTTTCATATTCATTGCGTAATTGCATGTTTACAGCAGAGAACAGGATGTATGGATCCATGGTTTTAAGATTCTGATAATTCATTCTATAAAGCACTCCACGTTGAATTTAAACTTCAGTAAAGTAATCATAATAAAGGCCACCTTGGTGGCCTTATAAAAATTACTGAATATCGATACTGATTTGAGAACGCATCTTCTTAACATTCTCAACAGCTTCTTCAACAGACATGCCACGAGCAAGACATACGCCTAAGCGACGCTCACCGTCGATATCTGGTTTACCAAAGATTCTAACTTGGCTTGATGGGGTAACAGCAAGTGCCTTATCAAGGTTCTTGTAGGTGATGTTATTACCTTTACCTTCACCTAAAAGAGCAGCTGATGCTGATGGACCAAAGAAACTGATTTTACCGATAGGTAAACCTAAAAGAGCTCTTACATGCAGAGCAAATTCTGACTGATCCTGAGAAATCATAGTTACCATACCGGTGTCATGTGGACGAGGTGATAACTCACTGAAGATAACCTTGTTGCCGCAGATGAAAAGTTCAACACCAAAGATACCGTAGCCGCCTAATGCACTTACTACACCTGATGCGATTCTCTTTGCCTCTAGTAAAACTTCCTCAGATAGAAGTTCTGGCTGCCATGACTCATGATAATCACCGTTAACCTGGTGGTGACCTACAGCCTCACAGAAGTGAATACCGTCAATTGCGTTTACTGTTAATAGAGTAATTTCTCTGTCAAACTGAACGAAGCCTTCTACGATAACACTCTTCATACCGCCACGGCCGTGTTCACAGGCTTCAGCAAAAGCCTTCTCAATATCAGCTTCAGACTTTAATACGCTCTGACCTTTACCGGATGAGCTCATGATTGGTTTCATAAAGCAAGGGAAACCAATCTGATGAATTTTGTCTTTAATGGTTTCTATGTCAGATGCAAAGAAATATGGTGAGGTTGGAAGTGATAATTCCTCAGCTGCTAAGGTTCTGATTTCCTCACGGTTCATGGTGATATTAGCAGCGTTAGCTGATGGTACTACATTAAAACCACGCTCTTCTAAAGACAGTAGAGTCTCGGTTGCGATAGCCTCGATTTCAGGAATAATATAATCTGGCTTTAGAGTAGTGATTAAATTCTCTAATTCCTTTTCATCACGCATGTTGATAACAGCTTTGTGCTGAGCAACCTGCATTGCAGGAGCATTGTCATATCTATCACAAGCTGTGACATCAATGCCGTATCTTATAAGTTCAATAGCTACTTCTTTTCCTAATTCACCGGAACCTAAAAGCAATGCTTTAGTGGATTTAGTTTGATAATCAACAGTAATTGCATTAGACATATACATCTCCTAAACTAGTGTGTTTATTATAGCTTATAATGCAACTAATTAACGAAGTATTTGAGCTTGCAAAAAAGAATAAAGGCCTATTTATGAAATTCTTATGTGATATAGCACTACCTAACAGCACAGAAATTTTTTCTCAATATGGAGAAGTGGTCTTAGAGAAGGGCAGAAGCATTGATGCATCTATGCTTGAGGATGTTGATGTCCTCATTATCCGCTCCATTACCAAAGTGGATGAAAACCTTTTAAAAAACGCTAAAAAGTTAAAGTTTGTAGGTACTGCAACAGCAGGTATGGATCATATTGATACTGCACTGCTTGATAAGCTTAATATCGCCTATTCAAATGCTCAGGGCTCAAACTGTGAGAGTGTAGGTGATTACATTCTTTCTGTGCTTTTGGTTTTGGCAAGTAAGTATGATCTGTCATTTGAGGGCAGAAGCATCGGTATTGTAGGCTGCGGTTATGTAGGTTCTCAGGTAGAGCTAAAAGCTAAAGCTTTAGGTATGAGAATTGTAAAAAACGATCCTCCACGCTTTAAGGCAGGTGATATATCATGCAATGCCACCTTAGAAGATGCTCTTTCATGTGATGTGGTAACTCTTCATGTGCCATTAGTAAAAGAAGGTGAGTATAAGACTCATCATCTTGTAAATGAGGATAATCTAAAGCTTCTAAAAAAGGATGCCATCTTTATTAACGCATCACGTGGCAACGTTGTGGATAATAAAGCATTATCTGCATTTTTAGATGAGAGAAAGGATATTAAATGCTGGCTTGATGTCTTTGAAGGTGAGCCTGAGATCATGTGTAAAGAGCTTCTAGATAAGGTAGAAGGTGCTACAGCTCATATTGCAGGCTATTCATATGAGTCAAAGCGCCGTGCTAATGTAATGCTAGCTGATACCATGTCAAAGGTATTAAAGCTTGACTCTCCTAAAACATACAAAATGCCAACACCTGAAATCTCATCATTAGAGTTTGGCCGTATTGATAGTTTAGATTACGATCTTATTAACCGTCTTGTGTTCAGTGTATATGATGTGCGTCGTGACAGCTTAAAGTTCAGATACTCTTTTATAGGTGCTAAAAGCTTTGATGAAATGCGTCAGACCTACAGAGAAAGACGTGAGTTATCATCACTTCATTTAAAGAATGTTGATGAAAAGTTTAAGGAAAAACTAAAGCTCTTAGGCTTTAGTGTGGAATAGAAATAATACCTATGGCCTGGCCATAGGTTTATTTAAAGGATTAGATAACTAGAGAATCTAATGCTTTGTGCTGTTTCTCATCAAGAGAAATCAAAGCATCCTGATTAAGACTCTTTAAAAGACCTAAACATCCTGTTGCAATCTCTTTATAAGCCTTATCAAAATCTCTTGTATACCATGGATCGGCAATGTCTCCTGGAGTGTCAGTAAAGTCTTTTAAAAGGTATACCTTTGACTTGTCACATCTTGGGAAGAGACGATAGAGGTTATCTAAATTTACTGATTCCATGGCAATAATGTAATCAAATGATTTAGTATCACCAAGGTTAATCTGACGTGCTACCTTATTTGAACAGTCTATGCCAAGTGAGGTTAAAATCTTTTTAACAGGAGGGTAAACACCATTACCGATTTCTTCCTGTGAAGTTGCAGCTGAACCTACAATAAAATTGTCGTCCATGCCAATCTTTGTAATAAAGTCTCTAAGTACGAACTCAGCCATTGGAGATCTGCAGATGTTTCCGTGGCAAATAAACAGTACTTTAATCATTTTAACGTCCGTTAACAGGCATAATAAATAAGATCACAACGCCATCAATACAGCTAGTCGATATATTAGTGACAATAATAATTACAATATCTTCAATTTTCAAGATTATAAATTGAAAATCTCAAATACAGATCAAATGTATATTATCTTTTAAGTGTTTTGAAAAAGCTAATTTCTGCTTGAGATGAATTTATAGACGTATAAGTGTGTTTTTTATGCACGAGACTTATTTATAGATTTATATAGAACCTGAGTAGCGGAAAAGAAAACGGAAATAACAATGTATGTTTCGAACTACCGTTGTACTTCTTATAATCAATAGCAAAACGCAGCGGCAAGTACGATAATTCCTTGGCACTTTTCAGTTAGCAGCTGTACAAAGACTTGCACACGTTTATTTTCCCCTGTTGAGATATAAAAGTGTGATTTTAACTTCTAAAACACTCTAGAACTTTGTGATAAGGGGTGATTTTTTTGTGATTCCAATATATAATAAAAATGTGATTAAGGAACACTAAAACTCCAATAAAAATGTGAGGATTGTATCTATGGAACGATTTATTTTGAAAAAGCTGCTGGACTGGAAGAACTCTCCATACCGCAAACCATTAATCCTAAATGGAGTACGACAAGTAGGCAAAACCTGGATTCTCAAAGAGTTTGGCAAACGTTACTATGAGAATACTGCTTATTTTAACTTTGATGAAAATGAGGAATACAAACAATTCTTCGAAACAACTAAGGATGTTGACCGCATCCTGCAAAATCTGATGCTTGCCAGTGGACAGAAGATCTTACCTGAAAAGACACTCATCATCTTTGACGAAGTACAGGACAGCCCGAAGGTCATCAACTCTATGAAGTATTTCTGTGAGAATGCTCCTCAGTACCATATCACTTGTGCCGGTTCTCTACTGGGTATTGCTCTTGCAAAGCCATCATCATTCCCGGTTGGTAAGGTTAACTTTATGCAAATAGACCCAATGACTTTCTCTGAATTTCTGATTGCAAACGGTGATGAAAACCTTCTTGCATATCTTGAAAGTGTAGATAGCATTGAACCGATTCCCGATGCGTTCTTCAATCCTCTGTACGAGAAATTGAAGATGTACTATGTCACCGGTGGGATGCCAGAACCGGTGCTGATGTGGACAGAAGCCCGTGACGTTGACGCTATGCAGGAAGCTCTGTCCGGAATTATTGGTGCCTATGAACGTGACTTTGCAAAGCATCCTAATATAAGCGAGTTTCCGAAGATATCTATGATCTGGAAGTCCATTCCTTCTCAGCTTGCAAAAGAAAACAAAAAGTTCATTTACAAGGTTGTCAAAGAAGGGGCAAGAGCACGTGAATATGAGGAAGCTCTGCAGTGGCTGGTGGATGCCAGACTTGTTCACAAAATCTACCGCAGCACCGCTTCTAGTTTGCCTGTGTCCGCTTACGATGACCTCTCCGCCTTCAAAATTTATTTGGTGGATGTAGGTCTGCTTCGCCGTCTTGCCCAGTTGTCACCTACTGCTTTTGGTGAAGGCAATCGCCTGTTCACCGAGTTCAAAGGTGCACTGACCGAAAACTTTGTGTTGCAAACTTTGATTACACAATTTGAGGTGACTCCTCGCTACTGGAGTCAGAGCAATCCGCCATATGAAGTGGATTTTCTGATTCAGCGAGAGAACGATATTTTTCCTATCGAGGTTAAATCCGAAGCCAATATATCCAGCAAGAGCCTCAAAAAGTTCAAGGAATTGTTCCCAGATAAAGTCAAACTTCGTATCCGATTCTCACTGGATAATCTGAAACTGGATGATGATGTGCTGAATATTCCGCTGTTCATGGCGGATCATGCGGATCGGCTGATCGGTCTGGCGTTGAAAAAAATCAATGATAACTCAAATAGACCAAAATTTTCCGCTACTCATGAGCTATAAATAGAGTTTTTTTACCTGATACCTCTGACTTTGAGCAGTAAATTTTAGGAATATTTTTCGGGCTAGTGTAACTTATTGATTTTCGATCACTTTTTACAATTGCAATTATTGATTAAGATCATTATATAAATCAATATGATAATATCATTTTTAAGACACAAGGAACACTTCAGCATACTTGAATTTGTTAATTGTGAACCTCGGAACACGCAAACTATAATTTGCTTGAGAATGTCTTTGTAGTACTGTAAAAAGAAGCCATCAGAACAAAGGTAAAAGACGATGGCAGTTGAATTTGAAAACAGCGAAGAGCTTTTTAGTACACAGATAGGCAATATAGGACTTACAGCCGCAGCATTTGATTACTTTGGTTTGTCTGAGGTAATAGAACTTTGTGCAGGTAAGACAGGATCACACGTTAAAGTAAAGCAGAGTGAAGTTGTAAAACTGATGTGCTGTCAGGTACTGAATGTTCCATATCAGTCACTGTACGGAACAGAGGAGTTCTATCAGGAAAAGCCTATACAGGGACTTACAGGAAACAGCACAATCAGCTCACACGATTTGAACCGTGATGTACTTTCAAGAGCGTTAGATGCTATAGCAGAATACGATCCAGAAAGACTGTTTTTAAAATGTGTCAAAGCAGTGTCATCAAAACTAGGGCTAAAGCCTGACACAGTTCACTTAGATTCAACTAGCTTTCACTATGAGGGCAGAACAAGAGCTGAGGAAGGATGTAATCTGGTACTTGCCCCAGGATACAGCAGAGATTCACATCCTGAACTCAATCAGATAAATGAGCTGATGATATGTGATGAGCTGAGCAGACTGCCTTTATTTGCAACCTGTGTCAGTGGTCATACAAGTGACAAGACAAGTTTCAGAAACATCATTATCGATTACTGGAAACTTATAAAGCAGCAGTTTAGTGAGATGCGCTACCTCGTAGGAGACAGTGCACTGTGCACAAGTGAAATAGCCATGACTGCTGCCAGGAACGGAATTTATTTTTGTCAGCAGGATACCTGATAAGAACGGTGAGGCTGTCTCCTGTTTTGATAAACTCAAGGCATCACCTCAGTCACTTGTACCTGTAGATAAAGACAATCCTGATGGTGCTAAGGCCATATGGTGTGGTGAAAGGGTTATAGGAAATCAGAAAATCAGAAAACTCTTAGTACAGAATGAACTGCTTACAGGAAGAAAGACTGAGACTGTTAACAAGAAGGCTGCTAAAGAACTTGAAGCTGTTCTTAAGGCTTTCAAAAAGCTTGAGACTCATCCCTGCAAGTGTATGGCTGATGCTGAAAAACAGGTAACAGAACTGACTTCAAAATTAAAACTTGTTTCTGTAAGTGACATTACCTATGAAGAGGTCAAAGGATATAAAAGTAAAGGTCGCCCTAAGAAGGATGAAGAGAAAGTTACAGTAAGTGTCATAGTAAGAGCAAATGCTCAGATTGACACAGAGGCTGTAAAAGATACAGTGGAAAAGGCAACCTATTATGTTATCTGTACCAATGATACAGAGCGTAGATGAACCATGAGTGATTTACTTTCCACCTATAAGAAACAGTCTGTGGTTGAAAGAAACTGGAAATACTTAAAGGACAGAAAAATCCTGGTGGGAGCTCTGTTTCTTGAAAGTTCTTCCCGTATCAATGCGATGATGTGGCTAATGACACTTGCTCTGCTCATCTTTTCTGCAACAGAATATCTGATGCGTAAAAAGATGGCTGAGAACAAATCTTCAATTCCCACTCCTGACCACAGGACTGAACGTACAAGATCTAGTATGAGAGAGTTTACCAGTACCTTAGTAACTCCAGCATTTATCTGACATACATACCTGGTAGTGAGTTTGTAAAATTAACGGGAGTACCCAAAGATATGCAGAAGATTTTGCTGTCTATGGGCGAGGAATGGTGCAGATATTATGTAAGTTCGACTTACAAAGCTTTTATCTGCACTGAGGTTTAAAATTTATGGCAGTAAAGATCGGGGAAGAATAATCCTAAAATTTACTGCGCAATGTCAGATAATAGTAAAAACCTTGTGTATTTTTTGGGGACAGCGTATAACATTATGTATATGATAATTATTTGCAAGAGATTGAGTGCAATTTCAAGCATATAAAATTCTCTCAATAGAATGAGGTCAAGCTGAGGTTAATAATGAGCTTAATTGATAAGTATCTTACAATAAAAAACACTATAAAACTAAATAATGCGGTAATGGAAGGTGTAGCAAAAGCCATCAGCCAAAAGGCAGAAGAGGAGTTTAAATACTACATTGATAATGGAATGCCTTTAGATGTAAATGAAAATGTTCAAGTTAAGGATGGTTATATTGAGCATTCTGAAGTTAATACCATTGAACCTGCATCAGATGTAAAGCAGCTTGAGAAAAGAGATTTCAATTCTGTAATGTCTTTAATGAAAGAAATTAAATCATATGAAGATAACAAAGAATATCAGCTGACTTTTAGTGTAATTGACAGTTTTTATAACAGCCATCTTGATGATGAATACCTGCAGAATCAAAAGACTAAATTAGGCATTACCTCAGATATTGATCAGTTTAAATCTTTTTTATTCTGGGGCTTGTATTTTATTGTTGCAAGCTCTTTTGAAAAATCCGCTAAAAAAGACAATGTTTTTATATACGGCAACAAAGCACTTGAAATCTATATTAAAAGTCAGTATCCGGATTTTGCTTTGTGGCTTGATAGTGCCAAAAACAAATTTAAAGACTCAGATATTTTTACAAATACTCAGTCTGACAGTTTACTTAAATTCTTTTATGATGGATTGAGCTATTCAGATACTCTAAAACCTGAAGTCATAATCGGTTCATTAATTGTCTTTAGAGATGATTTGTTAAAACAGTTTGATGATTTGTGCTGTTCTCAGCTATCTGAAAACTGTTTTTCACATCCTGCTCGTGATAAAAAACTGGAACAGGAGCAAAAGGATAAAAATTTTGCAATTGTATTCCTCTGCTTATGTGGATTTGTGCTTTTGCTTTTGGCTTTATGGGAAACCAACCAACGCGTTTGACATCACAAAATCAAACTCGAGATAAGTTTTCCGGTTAAAACTGTCGTTTTACACTGCAGTTGTTCATTAAAAATTCATTTGATTTAAGCGGATGCTTAGATTGCATTTCGATA
>JAAYPN010000089.1 GCA_012519775.1 Aeromonadales bacterium
GTAGGTTATAAAGAGCACTTAGGTCATAAGACCCGTGTTGAGGGCTTTACCTCTGAGCTTAAGAAGCGTAACAGCGATTATGAGATTGTTGATGTGATTGAAGGTAAAGATCAGGACATCATCACTCAGCAGGTAACCATGAAGGCATTTATGGAACACCCTGAAATCAATGTTGTTTACATGGCAACAGGCTCTGGTGTAAGCGGTCTTGGTGCTGCAATTATTGCAGATGCAGTTCACCATCGCTTTGTAATTGCCTGTGATGAGATTTATACCACCAAAGAACTGGTTAAAAACGATATTGTTGACTTTGTTATCTGTCAGTCATGTCAGGTACAGGGCTTTCAGGTTATCAAGAAGTTCCATGATTATTTCAACAAGATTGGCAATAATCTAGATGACTATATCGTTGATACAGTTATCAAGGTAAAGACTCATTTTGATAACTAATCAATTCTAAAAATCCTGTCTGCCGTATCGCTATCTGGTGCTACGGCATTATTTTTTCTGAAAAACTGCTAAATTTGTGCAACTAGAAAAAATGTAATGACATTTTTTAGATTAAATAAATGTTTTATGACTCTATTATAGGAACAGTTATTACAAATAAAATTGATTTTTGCAAAATATTTTAATAAAATTTTTTTTATCTATATAAATCAAATAAATAACAGTATCCACAAACGATTGCAAAAACAATTGCTATTCGCTGAAAATAAATCCTTTTGATAATAGATAGTTAGGCTTTATTTTATGATTTACAAGAAGAAGAGAACCTCTTTTATCAAGAGATAAAAGGGCCTTTGGGCAGAATACTTTAAAAGGGGAGTGGTGCTTACACAGATTTATCAGACCATTTAATGTTAGGTAGTATGGACTTGTAAAATTTACAACCTGAACATCTGATGTTTCATCAGATGATTTATTTAAAAGATAAGCTATTGCCTTTACGGTATCTTCAAGTTTTATATAAGGCACAAAATTATTGCCTTTAATAAAATGTGTATTTGGAAGATATTTTAAATTATTACAAAGCCCGCCATTATCTCCTACAACCACACCAATTCTTAAAAGATAAACCTTTGTATTATTCCTATTAAAAAGAGAGGAGGCTGTATCCTCAATTTGTTTACACAGATCCTTATAGACAGTCGAACACAGATTACCAGTCTCATCGGTTTCTAAATTACTGTCTTTATATATTCCTGTGGCGCTTGCCTGCATAAAGATCTTAGGAAAAGAGTCTTTATACTTTTCCTGTAAAAGGTTTAAGGTATCGATTCTTGATTTAAGGATTATGCTAAGGCGTTTTTTTGATAGTCTTTTTTTTGCTATAGACTCACCTGCAAGATTTACTATGGCATCAACAGGTGGAAATGAGTCATCTTTAGTGATGACAGTAATATCATTACTAAAGTTTAAGTTATCCTCGATTACACATTTATGAGTGTAGACAAAAATCTGATGCTCATCTTTTAAATAGTTACATAAGGATCTGCCTACAAATCCTGAACCACCTGTAATAAGAATGCGCATAAAAGCTCCTTTTTAACTATTTTTAGTACATCAGAGTTATTCCATCTTTATGCTATTTGGTA
>JAAYPN010000003.1 GCA_012519775.1 Aeromonadales bacterium
TTAGGTCTAATGTTATTAAATTGGCTTTTTCATCAATCCTATAGCATGTGACGTCATGTTCAGGATAGATTTCAGAGAAGAATTTGTAAAATATCCATGGGTTGTTCCTTTTGGTTTTTTGGTTATTGCCATTTTAAGTGAACAACCCTTTTTTTGCATTTTTTTCTACAGAATTAACCTAGTTGATTTAGATTGGCAACTGTTTTCCGGAAAAACCTGAATTTGTGCATTTTTTACTAATTTAAAATACTTAAATTTCATTAAGTTAATTCTAAAAAGGATCATTTGTAATTTTTAATTTACAAAAATGATTGATTGATTTTAGTAAATAAGTATAATACTCCGCTTAATTGCGTGACTTAGATCACACTTTATAATACTCCGCTAAATTGAGGCATTATGAGATATTATTCTAGAGATACAGCAAATTATTTTAAAAATTTTCAAAAGGCATGTGAACGAAAAAGCGATGATCTGTTAACTCTTGCTAAAACAAGTTTTGATACCATGAGACATTGCTCAGTGGAAACAGAGAAAGCTATCCACCCTTCGTACAACCTTCTATTCAACTATCTATCGCAGGCACTTTCACAGAATATTGCTATTGCATCAGTTCATGATGCCGATATCTTTGGGGCATATTTTGAAAGTCTTGGCAGTTTGAATAAACTGAGAATTGATGGTTTCAGATGTACTGAATCACCTATATGCAGTCTTTCAAGACTCTCTGGTTACCCTGTTGATGAAATCATCAGAAACCTAAAGCAGGCTACCAACATCGAAAGACCATTTCTGCGTAAACTATTATGTCAGGACAACAGACTCTTATTAAACTGTCTTGAACATCAGCTGCACTTTACCACCATTCCACAATTGTCATCACAGGGTATTACCCACGAAAAAGGAGCTATGCTCTATCTTGCAAGCAGACTATATGATGTCGGCAGTTCTAAAAAGCTCAATGCAGAGCTTACAGGACTACATTATCGAACCTTAGACGGATTCTATAAGGACGGTATTAAATCAAAATGCAGAAAGGATGGCAAGCTTGCAAAATTCATCGCTGGAAAAATGGTGCATCAGGATTTTAGCAGCTACTCTATGCTTATGATTTCCCTTTATATCATCTGCGCTAGAGTTTTATTAAATTCTCCCCCAGGAGATAACCACTTTGATGTAGAGTCAGTACCAACAGAAATCTCTATTCATCTATGTATTGGCGTATATAATTCCTGTCGCATGTTTAAAGCGCATATCAGGGAAAACTGCATGTTTATACGACAGTCAGTAAGGTTCCCTCGTTTTGATGAGTTTTACGATGTACTGAAGTTATTTATTCAGCGTAATGCTAGACCCATAGCCTGTTCACACTGCAATCATCCTTATTTACATATTGATCATGCAAACGTTGAAAGTTATGAGTCAGTACCTTGTCCTGTGTGTAACAAGAAAGCTGAGTACTGTATAGAATAGAAAGGCAGCGACAGATGTCGCTGCATATAATTAGGAAAGTAAACTCTGAACGATGTTAGGTCTTGCATTAGCCTGCATTAACATCTGATTAGTTGAATTTAGCATGATGTCAGACTGAACAAGCTTTGATGTTTCCATCGCAAAATCAGTATCCATAATACGTGCACGGGCATCTGATTCGTTTTCAGTCATGGATGACTGATTCTTGATGGTTGATGATAAACGGTTTGCCACAGCACCAAGATCATTACGTCTTGAATCAACAAACTCGATAAAATTATCGATATTAGCTAAAACATCCTGAGCTTTTGAAGCTGAGGATACATCAAAAGTCTTTGATGCAGCATCATAGCCTAAACCATCAGTAACACCGCCTAAATGTGCCTGAAGAGATGACATGGTAAATGACACCCCAAGATTGACACTAATGGTGGTGTTTGCATTTGAGCCCACCTGAAGAGTAAGATTGCCGCTGTCATCGATAATACCGTTTGATTTTCCGTTTAGAAGCTGTGAACCGCCATAGGTGGTCTTGCAGGCAATTCTGGTGATCTCGTTGCAAAGCTTGTTAACCTCGCTCTGCATGGTATCTCTATCTTCCTGAGAATAGGTGCCATTAGCGCTTTGAATAGCAAGCTGTCTGATCCTTTGTAGAATGGAAAAGTCCTCAGCTAAAGCACCTTCAGCAAGATCGGATACAGCCTGACCTTCTGATGCATTTCTGTTACCACGATTTAGGCAGTTAATCTGAGATGTAAACTTATGGGAAATCTGTAAATTTGCAGGATCATCAGCTGCTGAGTTAATTGAACGTCCTGAAGATAAGTTTCTCATTGACTTGGCATTCATAGAATTAGCATGAGACAAGTCTCTTTGCGCTGTCAGTGACGACAGATTGGTTTGAACTGTAAGTGCCATTTTTTAATCTCCATAATTATTATGAGGAGAATAAAGCAATATATATGCCACATATTGACAAATACAATATACAAAGCAGTTATCTATATGAAATGTAAAATCATTTTAGATTTTGTGCATGCATGTACTAATGAAAACTATGGCAATAATTTGCCATAATTGTCTTTAAAATGAAGATTTAAAGTGATGATGTACGAGTCTTTTTTAAGATCTCGCCACATAGGGACAGGTACTCACGTGCACCAACTGAGGTCTTATCATATACAAGCACTGGACAGGCTGCAGATGATGATTCTGAGATCTTCTGGTTGTAGGATACAGATGTTGTAAATAAAAGATCTTTAAATGAATGTTCAAGCTCATGTGATATGGTCTTTGAAAGTGACTGCTCTTTATCAAAGAGGGTTCTTACAATACCAAGAATGCTGCAGTGAGCCTTACCCTGCTCTTTTAGTAGCAAATACTTCTCAAGCAAAGTATTCATAGAATCAATTGCAAAGATGTCGCAGCAGACAGGAATAATAATATAGTCGCTTGCGCACATGGCACACTGAGTGATTAAATTAAGGCTTGCCGGTGTATCAATAATTATATAGTCATAATCATTGATGATAGGCTCAAGACAGGAATACAGTGAGCTTTGAGCATTTACCTTAGAATGTAGCACAGATGGAAGTGCTACTAAATCATCAGATGATAAAACCACATCAAAGCCGCCTTTTAAATATGGAGTAATGCACTTTTTAACAGATACATTATCTAATAAGGCTGTTGCAATATTATGCTCCACGTCAGTGTACTCATACCCAAGAGCCACGCTTGCGCTTCTTTGAGGGTCAAAATCAATAAGTAATACCTTTTTATTAACAGTAGTAAATGAACAGGCTAAATTTACCGCTGTAGAGGTTTTTGCAGTTCCGCCTTTTGGATTGCAAACTGATATTACCTTTCCCATGCTTACTCCGTTTCCTCAGAAAAATTTTAAACACTATTTTTCTGTATTTTTAATGTCATTTTAGCACATTAGCATTATATTCCTGATAAATCGGCACCATTTTAGCCGTTCCACCAAAATATTACAGTGCATAGATAGCTGATTTATATGCAATTTTAATTATTTAACAAAATAATATATATGGACCCACTTAAACTTGCAAAAGATTTTGATAACTTTTTTATAACGTAGTAAATGCAGCTATATATCCGGTCTCTTGTTGAGTATGCCTACTCTGACCTCTATGGTGTTTGCGACTGTATTCCTTAATTAAAAAATCGGTATTTCATACCAATATTCCATTCAGGTTTGATACAGTCCGGTTTTACCTGTTATGCCAAATTTATCTTTACTCTGTGCATTTCCCTGGTGGGAACTTTTTTGCTATTTCTCCTAAGAGTTTTTATAACAA
>JAAYPN010000090.1 GCA_012519775.1 Aeromonadales bacterium
GCACCTGTAGCTCAGCTGGATAGAGTAATCGGCTACGAACCGATCGGTCAGGGGTTCGAATCCCTTCAGGTGCGCCACTTCTTATTAAAGAAATCCCAAACAAACTCAATCATCTGCAAATCAGAGCATTATCGTTCTTGAGTTGTTCATTCTCCCTGCAAGTTCATATGCTGTATTTTCCAGCCTGAAATCCTTTCAAACCATCGATTCTAAAAACTCAAATCTAGCAAACTGAGAATATATTTTTCCGCTTTTAGGGAAATTGCACTTAAATGATCTAAAATTACATACTCAATTTATGTGGTTAATGGTCATAAGTCATGGCAAGAAATAATAAAGACGATATTACTTCTACCTACAAGGAAATGCCTCGTAACTTAGAGGCAGAGCATGATTTTTTAGGTGCTCTTATCTTAGATGGTAAATTATTAGAAAAAGTGCGCGAGTCAATTGGCGCTATTAGTGAAGACGAGTTCTACTCAGAGAGCAACCGTATCATCTATGCAGAGATTCTAAACAGAGCATCATATACTGATGACTTTAATACTACCGTATTATGTGCAGATCTTGAAAAGAAAGGTCTATTAGAAAAAGCAGGTGGAGTTTCATACGTAGCTGGACTGACTGAATTACATGGTCCTAAGATTGCCGTTGTAGATTATGGCAAGATCATTCGTGAAACCTCAAGACGTCGTCAGCTTATTCGTGTATCTGAGCATATTGAAAAACTATGCTACAGCCCAGAGGGTAAAACCGTAGACGAGGTTTACGATGAAGCTCAAGGCTTAATCTATGAATTGTCAGAGGCAAAGAACGGCAATGTCTCAGGTCCAAAGGAAATGACCAGAGTTGCTTTTGACTTAATTCAGAAGATTAAATCAGATATTGATGATCATAAAGAGATGCACGGTGTTGCAACAGGCTTTAGAGATCTTGATGATTTAACCTCAGGTTTACGTGGCGGTACATTGAATATTATCGCTGCCCGTCCGGGTGTTGGTAAAACATCATTTGCTATGAATGTGGTAACAAACATCGCCATGAATCCTAATGAGCATCGTCCTGCATTGGTATTCTCTCTTGAAATGCCTGCAAATGAAATTGCAATGCGTATGCTAACCTCTTTTGGCCGAGTTTCTTCAAAAGAGCTTCTATCAGGTAAAATCTCTCCAGATCAGTGGCGTGGTATAATCAGAAAAGTAAAAATGCTGCTTGATACTGATAAAGATGGTAACGAGAAGGTAAAACTCTATATTGACGATACCTCAGATATCGCTTTAACTCCTCTTGAACTTCGTTCTCGTGCAAGAAAGATTGCCGCTGAAAACGGCGGTTTGTCCTGCATTATGGTTGACTACATTCAGCTTATGAAGTCTCAGACCAGACTTGATAATAGAAGTCAGGAGGTTGGTGAAATCTCCCGTTCACTAAAACAGCTTTCTAAAGAATTGAATGTACCTATTCTAGCGCTAGCACAGTTAAACCGTGAAGTTGAAAGCCGTAAAGATCACAGACCAATGAACTCTGACTTACGTGAATCTGGCTCTCTAGAGCAGGATGCCGATATGATTATGTTCATTCACCGCGAGGATACCTATAAGTCTGGTAATGAAGGTGATGGCAAGGCATTCTTAATTGTAAGTAAAAACAGAAATGGTGCTACAGCAGATATCGAGCTACAGTTCCAGGGGGCTTACACTACCTTCTATGATAAAGCCAACGTTACAGCTACAATAGAAGACGTTCCTGTAGTTTCTTCAGACGTGTACGTTTAAGGATCATAAATGCAATATATAACCGCATATATTGATAAAAATGCTTTAGTGCATAATATTAAGCAAATCAAAAAGTTAGTACCACAATCAAATGTAATTGCTGTAGTTAAGGCAAATGCCTACGGACATGGTGCTTATGCGGTAACTAACGCCTTGAAAGAGCACGTACAGGGCTTTGCTGTTGCACGTATCAGCGAGGCTATTGAATTACGTAAAGAGGGTATTACTACTCCTATCTTCTTATTAGAAGGTTTTTATAATGATGAAGATGTAGCTTTTATCTCCCGTTATAACCTATACACCAGTGTACATGACATTGAGCAGGTAGAGGCTATCGAAAAGGCAAAGGTTAACAAACAAATTCATGTATGGCTTCAGATTGATGTTGGTATGCATCGTTTAGGCTCATGCGATAAAGAGACAATTTTTGAGATTAAAAAGCGCCTTGAAGCATGTAAAAACGTAGTAAAGCCTATTGGTTTAATCTCTCACTTATCAGTTGCAGATACTCCAAGTGAGAATGATTACAATCAGAAACAGATTCAATTCTTTAAAGAGATTGCAAAAGAATTTGAAGGTGATTTATGCCTTACAAATTCAGCAGGTATCTTCAAATGGCCTGAATCTCATACTCAGTGGGTAAGACCTGGTATCGTAATTTACGGTATCTCTCCATTTGATGACAAGGTTGGTTCTGATTTGAATCTTATCCCTGCAATGACTTTAGAGTGCTCAATTCTTGCACTGCATAAAGTCAAGAAAGGCGACAAGATTGGTTATGGTGCTTATTTTGTGGCTGATAAAGATACCACTATCGGTGTTATCTCGTGCGGTTATGGTGATGGCTACCCACGTTGCGCTCCTAATGGTACACCTGTGCTTGTAAATGGAAGAATTGTTCCAACAGCAGGTCATGTTTGCATGGATATGATGTTTGTGGATTTAGGTCCTAACGCTAAAGACAGAATTGGTGATAAGGCTGTTTTATGGGGTAAGGGATTACCTGTTGAAACCATAGCCAAAAAATGTAATACCATTCCGTATGAGCTGATTTGCCATATCATGCCAAGAGTGAACATCGAGTTTGGTTAATATCAAAAAA
>JAAYPN010000091.1 GCA_012519775.1 Aeromonadales bacterium
AATAATTTCTTCAGCACCACGGGCAATTTCGCGTAATGCGTTTTCGATATCTGACATCGGAAGTCCTTTAATTAAATTTAAAAGTAACAAAAAGTAATAATTAACCCTATATTCTAATATAATTTGACAATAATCTAAACATAAAAGATTGACAAATGGCTTTAGTGTAACTTTTAAGGACGAACTATGCATGAGCTTTACGTAGGACTGATGTCAGGAACAAGCATCGATGGAATCGATGCTGTTGTTGCATCTTTTGACAATAGCAAAATTAAAATTATTGATAGTGTAAGTGTAGATTACGATAAAGATACCAAAGAACTGCTCCATTCTCTTTGCGAAAGCTCTAATGACGAAATTGAAAAGGCTGGTATTGCAAGAGTTGCCCTTGCTACCTATGAAGCTAAAGCTGTAAATGAATTATTAAAAAAAGCTAATTTAAAATCGTCTGATATCAAAGCCATTGGCTCACACGGTCAGACTATAAGACACCGTCCTGAAAAGGGATTTTCAATTCAGCTAGAAGATGGTGCACGTTTGGCGGCTCTTACTAATATCGATGTAGTATGTGATTTCAGATCAGCTGATATTGCAAATCAGGGTAATGGAGCACCTCTTACTCAGGCTTTCCATAAGATGCAGTTTGCAAGTGAGGATATAGTATCAATTGTCCTTAATCTTGGGGGTATCTCAAATCTTACTGTAATCGGAAAAGACAGTTCAATTATTGAGGCTTTTGATTGCGGTCCTGCTAATACCCTTATTGATGCTGTATGCAGACTTCTTAAAAATACTCCTTTTGATAAGGATGCCATCTTTGCTAAGAAAGGTAAGGTAATTCCAGCTCTTTTAGCTAAATATCTGCAGGCACCTTATCTTAAGATGCCTCCACCAAAATCTACAGGTCGTGAGACTTTTAATCTTGATTTCATTAAAGATGAACTTCTAATTGCAACTCAAAGACCAGACATTGTTTATGATCTGCTTGCAACACTTACTGAATTTACCGTTGTCTGCTGTGTTAATGCCATAAGACAGATAATCTTTAGCCATAAGATAGATAAGGCTCGTTTAATTGTCTGCGGAGGCGGTGCCTATAATCCGCTCATCATGCAAAGACTTAGTGATTCTCTTTTAAAGAATCAGGTAACTGTGCTAAAAGCTGATGATTTAGGCGTGGATTCAAAGCTTATTGAAGCTCATGCCTTTGCCTACTTTGCCTATAAGTTTGTAAAGCGAGAACCTTTAGATCTTGCAAGCAGCACAGGTGCATTAAAACCTTCTATTTTAGGCTGCCTGTATCCAGCTACAAGATAAGAATAAGAAAAATTAAATCAGAATGATTTAAAATTATCTGATTTTTATCAAAATCTTTTAATTTTTTAGAGAAAACCTCTAAAAAATGATAGAAATGAGCAAGAATTTAATAATTTTTAACAAATTTTCCTGCTCATTTTTTATAAAAAGAACCAATAACTACCAAGAGACATCTAATAATGCTCGCGTTTCGACTCTTTCCTTTTGTACAGGCACTTATCATCATATTCTGCTTTATCTATCCACTAAAGCACATAAACTCTATATTTAAATGGGTAATAGGTGCGATATTAGCTGTCTTTAGCCTCAAGATTTATTTCTTTATCTTTACAAATGGCACCATGATGGATCCGATGTTCCCAAGAACAACATCCTTTATCATCGACTGTCTTTATTTTTCTACTATCTTTGTATTCTTGCTTACTCTTGTAAGAATGGGCGCAAACGGCTTATATAAACTTGTAAGATTTGACCGTCATAAGTTTGTTATTCCGCCATCTTCTGTACGCTACGCTTTTATTATCCTGCTTGTATCATTCTCACTTGGGACCTTTGGTGTTATCAATGGGTTTGCAACTCCAGTTGATAAGAACTACACCATTAAGATTGAAAACTTAAATGAGAAGGCTCACGGCTTTGTGATTGTTCATTTAACCGATTTACATATCAGCTCTCCTGCAACAGAAAAGGAAGTTGATGATATCGTTAACAGAACAAACGCTAAAAATCCTGATTTGATCCTGATTACAGGTGATCTTTTGGATGGAACGATTGAGAATTTAGACCACCTAACAAAGAAACTCTTTAACCTTAAAGCTAAATACGGTGTCTATGCAGTATCCGGTAATCATGAGTATTACTCAGGTTACTATGAGTGGATCTACTACTTTAATCAGGGCGGTATTCATTTTTTAGAAAACGAAAATCAGACTATTAAAGCAGATGATGGCACTGCCCTGTTTAATCTTGTGGGTATATCTGATGTTTCAGGTGAAAAGCTTGGATTTAGGGGCGATGACATCCCTCTTGCCACAAAAGATCTTGATAAATCAATTCCTACAATCTTTATGTCTCATCAGCCAAAGGTTGCTGATGATATAAAGGAAGTCTCAGATTTAACCTTATCAGGTCATACTCATGGCGGTTTAATGCCAGGTCTTAAAATTCTAGTTGCAGCAGCTAATAAAGGCTATGTAAGTGGATACTATAGAATCGGAAAAGAACAGCTTATTGTCGGTAATGGTACAAGAATATGGGCTGGTGCGCCACTTAGACTTAATACACCGTCAGAGCTGATTACGATTACGCTTGAGTAATTATCTACGTTAAGGGCTATTCAATTAGGAATAGCCTTTGATTTGATGTGATTATCTTCTTCGTAAAGGAAGAACTTCTTCTACGATAAGTTTCTTTGCAAGTTCTCTAATGGTTTTTCGGTACTTCAACTTAGTTAGAGTACCGCCAGCATTTAAATACTCTTGATAGTCATATTGAAGATTAACGTCATTACCTTCAACGTAGTTTTGAGCAAGGAAATTCATATCTAAATAGAGAACCTTCCACTCATAGCAGAATTGAGTTAATTTCTCTGAAATGATCTTTTCAATTTCATCGTTGATTACAAAGATTGCTTGCTTTCCTTTATACGCACCTGGGTTATTCTTTAAATTCTCCCAAACTCCGCGAATAACCTCACCAAGTTTTGGATTATTATTTTCAATATCAGAAATATATCTTTCAATTGCAGGATCGTTAACTTTAATAGTAACGTCATCACCTGCCATTGAGAAATATTTCTGAATCACCATCATAAGGTATTCATAATCAACCTGAGCTTGAGATACGGACTCTAGCTCATAATCAATATCTAAATCTATGATATTTTTAGGATCTTTTTTAATAATTTCTACAACATTTTTGTATTTACCCGTATAACCATCAATTTGAACTTTAGTTATAGTAAGACCAGTAAGCTTGCGGATTGCTTGCTCAGCAATGGAATCTTCAGATATAAATGTTGTATCTTCACTTACAGCAATCCTATCTTGATCCTGAATTTCCTGAGTTGCAGATGATTCTTCTTCAACTTTTACAGCCTCTTTCGCTTCTTCATATAATGAAGCACACTCATTATCCCATTCTTCGTAAGTCTTGATTGCAGCTAATGCCTTATCAAAGGACTGATACAATTTTGCGAATTGTTTTAATTTTGTCTTATCATCTTTAAGATTTATATCATCAGGTTTTTCTGCAAAGTTCTTTAATGCAGCCAATGCATTTACAAACTTATCTAAGCTTTGAGCATAAGTAGGAGCTTGAACCGAACTCCCCCCTCCATTTGAATATAGGCTAAGAGCTTTCTCATATGCTGTAGTGAAAAGACCTGGAACCTGGAATGTTACAATATGTCCCCATGATTTTTTTTCGTTAAAAATTCTGTTTGTTCTTGAGAATGCCTGAATTATGCCCTGAGGACTCATTGGAGGCCTGTCAATATACAACACTGCAGTACATGGAGAGTCAAAACCTGTTAATAATCTATCAACTACAATAACCAAGTCCAATTGGTTTTCACGTACTTTATAAATACCTTTTTTACGCGCTAATCTGTCATTTAAATCTGCGTTATAGGCAGGGATATTCTCAAGTGTAAAATGTGTATTGAATAGTTTATTATAATCGTCTAATGACTCTTTCATCATCTGCTGATTAGCTTCAGCTCCATCTTCATTTTCACCGACGGAATATGTGATGGCAAATTTAGGGAAATCAGAACAATACTGTTTTACGTTTTCCTTTACACCGCCATTAGCTATAAATTCTTTTAGTTCTTTATAATACTTCTGAGCAATGTCAATACAAGGTACTGTTAAAATAGCACTAAAAGCCTCACCTTTTGGTTCTTTCAAATGCAGTAAGTGAGTTGATTTGTTAACAATATAATTAATTACCTTAGCGCGATGCTTTGGTGAATCGTAAAAATTCTTATTTGTTTTTTTCTTATATGTAGTTAGGATTGATGATTCTAGTTCTGCCCTTGATGCATCAGAAATATCCTTGTCAATCGGAATCTTAAGCTCTGAAGCAACTTCCTCTAACTCGCCTCTTGAAAAACCTGAATTTTGGACCTGAAAACCAAGAACTGCATGATCATGCAACGCTTCTTTAATAGTATATTGATGAAGACATGGACCATATAGATCTTCTGTGGTACGAGCCAAATTTCCTTTTTCACCCTTTTTATTTTCTGCAAATATAGGTGTACCAGTAAAGCCATACCACAATGCTTTCTTCATTGAGTTATCAAAGAATTCAGATATATCTTTGTGAGACTGTGCACTAATTGCTCTATGGCATTCATCTACAATAAAGGCAACATTCTTTTCTTTAATCTTTTTTGCTACCTTGTAGTAGTATGCAGATTTATCTCCAGCCTCAATTGCTTTATTACACTTCTCCAAAAGACAATCTAATTTCTGCCTTGTTGCAACAATTACAATTCTATCTTTACTCTTTAAGTTATTTTCTAAAGCTTTGGTATTAGAAGTTTCTTCAATCTTATCTCCTGATGACTGTGCATATGATTGGAAACTGATTGTTGTCTGCTGATCTAGATCCTTTCTATCAATCAAAAAGATTGCTTTATCAATACTTGGAATATCTAAAAGATTCCTTGATACAATAAAGGAGGTAATGGTCTTACCAGATCCTGTTGTATGCCAAATAAAACCAGATTCTTTAATAACAGTTGCAGCCTTTACAGCTTCAATTGCATGGATCTGATAAGGGCGTAATAGAATTAAACTCTTAGAATTTGCATCTGTAATTGCATATTTACCTACCATCAAATGAGCTTGCGGAATGTTTAAAGCAGCTTTTGCAAACTCCAGGTAATTGCCGACATAATTATTTTCTTTATCTACCCAATTAATTAAAAATTTTTCATTTAATTTATTATGTCTAGCAGCTGCAAAATATTGTGTATCAGTACCGTTTGAAACAACAAACATCTGAACTAAACCAAAAACACCTCTAAATTTACCTTCACCGGTGTATTTTTTGATTTGTCTAAAAGCATCTAAGCAGGAATGAGCTTGATTCTTTAATTCAATATGAATTAAAGGAAAGCCATTGATTAGCAAAGTAACATCAAATCGTCTATCCCTGTCATTTTCATCAGTTTTAAATGCTACATACTGGTTTATAACTTCATAAGTTGATGTACCACCACTAATTTCTTTATTGTTAATAGCATCTAACCATACTTCACCTAATGAAGCATCGTCTCTTTTGATTGGGATTTGTGCTAGGCCATTCTCACCTGCAAGCCACACTGCAGCTTTATAAGGTGATTCGGCTTGTTCTAGGATAAAGTTCTTTACCTGCTCAATTTCGCCATCTGTTAACAAATGTTGCGGACCACCCAATTTATTAAGATTATTCTGATTAAGAATATCTATAATGTGTTTCCAAAGAGAAGCCTCATCTCGAACATCTTTGTTATAAGTCCATTGAGATTTTCCTGTAGTTAGTAGCTTAATTAAGTTATCTTCGAGTACTTTTTCTAATCCAGGCATTTTATTTCTTCCACTTAATATTATTTATTTCAACTATTTTTAATAATTACTAAACAAACATGTTTTGAAGCATTGCTTTCTTCAATTTATTAAGAACTTCTAACTTACGTTGATGAAGGGTGAT
>JAAYPN010000092.1 GCA_012519775.1 Aeromonadales bacterium
AAAAATTTTATTATAAAAACAAAAAGTAAACGTTAACAAAAATAACGTATTCTCATTAAACCAAATATATACTAATAATTATCATTTACTTTATTATACTGTTATCTTTATCACAAAATTTATCAGCTTATTATACATATGTGTCATGCAGCAAATAATTTTAATTTATAAGCGAAATATTAAGACGTTAAAAAATATAATGTGACTTATTTAAGGCAGGTTATCTGAAGTTTATACCCTTTTTCGATGCTATTTTCTGCGGTTACAAAGAGTGAACCAAAGGCAAGAATATGACCAGCTTGATCTTTTACAAGGCATTGTGAAGGTCTTTTCCAGGTAGGAATATTGTACTCACCAAATAGTTTTTTAATCTCTCTTGAATGTATACGTTTTAAAGGTTTCAGACACTGACTTCCTTTATAATCAAAATCAAGTACTACTCTGCCATTTGCAAAGCTCTCCTTTGAAGAGCAATCTTCCACAAGGCGATACTCGTAATCACCAAGTACAAGAACCTTGCCATATTCTAGAGTATATTGACCTTTTTCAGGTGTCTTAGCATTCTTTACAATATAGAGTCTGTCTTTATATCTTCTAAGAGTGCAGCCTTCATCAAGTGATACTCTCATGTTCTGATCAGGTCCTATTGAGCAGAGCTTTACAGCTAATAGCACGGTATTAAACTCTGGTGGCATTACTACCTTTGTACTGATAAACAAACGCATAATGCTTGTAACTAAAGGTTCATCCTTTAAATCAAGTTTATCGATACACAGACAGTCATTGTCTCTGTCATAAGCTAAATCAAAATACTCTTTAGCATAACGGCTTGCCAGATCGTGCTCATAGGAGCACAAAAGAGAACTTCTTAAAATAGATTTTTCAATACCTGAAAAACGCTCTTTTAAAAGTGGCAGCACTTTAAGACGTATGAAGTTTCTTTCAAACTTTAAGTAGGTATTTGAAATATCAAAGACGTAGTCATATCCTAAAGCTTCAATTATCTCAATGATCTCTCTCTTATGCAGAGTTAGAAGAGGTCTGATGATAGTACCGCGCTCATCATTCAGGATAAAGCGCATACCGGATAAACCGTATGGCCCCGATCCTCGCTTTAGGGCAAGTAAAAAGCTTTCCACCTGATCGTCAGCGTGATGACCTAACATAAGTGCTCCATCACGGGTATTCTCAAGCAGAGCTCTATAGCGCTCCTGTCTTGATACATCCTCAGGAGATTTACCATCACCATAGATAATATTAAGTTTAGGGGTAACTAAAGGCACACCAACTCTCTTGCATAAAGAGGTACAGTGATTAAACCAGATAGGATCGTCTGCATCCAGACCATGGATACAGTGAACGGCTAGTGCTGAAAATTCACCATTAAGCTCGGTTATGCGCTTGGCAATTAAGAGCACTAAAGTAGAATCAGCCCCACCAGATAATCCTACGACTAGCTTTGTGGGGCCGATATTCTTGATAACGTTATTTGCAAGTTCATCAAGAACCTGCAAAGCTTTTTCTTTTAGCAATATCCGTACTTCATTAAACGTGAGTATCTCTGCTCAATGATTCTGTCTGCAGTGATATTTGATAACTCAGCTAAATCTGTCTCAATACGTCTCTTTAGGTTTTCAGCCATTGCATCATAGTTTCTGTGAGCGCCGCCTAGAGGCTCTAGAACTACATTATCAATCAGGCCTAAGTCCTTAATTCTATTAGCAGTGATGTTCATAGCTTCAGCAGCTAAAGGAGCCTTATCAGCTGACTTCCATAGAATAGAAGCACAACCCTCTGGTGAAATTACAGAGTAGGTTGAGTACTGTAACATATTTACTCTGTCACCTACACCAATAGCTAAAGCGCCACCAGAACCACCTTCACCGATGACTGTGCAAACTACAGGAACAGTTAAATCTGACATTAACTTTAAGCTCTCTGCAATAGCACCTGCCTGTGAACGCTCTTCAGCGCCAACACCAGGATAAGCACCTGGAGTATCAATAAAGGTAAGAACCGGTACATTGAATCTCTCAGCAAGCTTCATCAGACGCATTGCCTTACGATAGCCCTCAGGACGTGGCATACCGAAGTTACGTAGAGTTCTTTCCTTGGTATCTCTACCCTTCTGGTGGCCAATTACCATTACAGGACGACCGTTTAAACGAGCTAAGCCACCAACAATAGCCTTATCGTCAGCAAATGCTCTGTCACCTGCTAATTCGTGGAAATCTGTAAAAATTCTCTCGATGTAATCAAGAGTATATGGTCTCATTGCATGACGGGACAACTGTGAAATCTGCCAATCACTTAGTGATGAGAAGATCTTCTTGGTAAGCTCAAGATTCTTCTTTTCTAATTGATTTAATTCAGTTGTTAGGTCTACACTTGAATTTGAATCATGGCTTAATCTTTTTAACTCTTCAATGTGAGCTAATAAATCAGCAATTGGTTGTTCAAAATCTAAATAGTTAATGTTCATCACTTAGGATTTAACCTCTTGGCATTCCAAATTATTGGATAGATTTTACTACAATTTATACTTATATCAAAACTCTAGCCCCAAAGTTCTTGTGCATCTAATGGGTCAACAGGATTTCTTTGCTGTAGTATTTTTTTAACCGGCCCGTAACTCTTTCTGTAACAGTCAAGTACTGGCAGGTTCTGCAAAAGTTCAAGATGAGCTTTTGTAGGATAACCTTTATGCTTGGCAAACTGATACTCAGGGTATTTTGCATCAAGCTCATACATCTGGCGATCACGTTCTACCTTTGCAAGAATAGAAGCAGCTGCAATCTGGCGTACTCGAGCGTCGCCTTTAACCACAGCCTCGCAGGCAATTCCAAGGTTTTTAACCACCTTGTTGCCGTCAACTAGCATCAGATTGCATGAAATTGCCATATTCAGATAAGCTCTTTTCATAGCTTCTAAAGAGGCATTTAAAATATTCATGCTGTCAATTTCTTCAGGTGTACACTGTCCAATGCCGTAACCTAAAGCATACTGTTTGATTAGTGGCTCTAAAGCATCACGCTTCTTTTCTGTAATTTTTTTAGAATCGTTCAGGCCTTCAATTTCACGGTTAGGATCAAGTAAAACACAGGCAGCTACAACATTACCCATTAAAGGTCCTCGTCCTGCCTCATCAGCGCCACATACCTTATATATTGTCTCATCTAAAGGACAGATATATGGCTCAAGAATTATCTTACTCATCCTAACCCTGTTTTATTTATTTTTTGGCTTGTCTACATTCTGATTGTTTCTCAGAATATTAAGCTCTGACAACTCGTCCTTTACCTCTTCCTCTAAAGGCTCTTCCTTTGGAGGTTCAATGTTGGCGATACTCTCAATAACGGGATCGCCCTCGTAATGACGATGAATAACCTTAAATACTGCGCTGCAGGCTTTTTCGTCGGAATTACAGCACATAGTCTTGTGTAAATCCTCGAATTCCTTTTTCATCAGGATATTATCGTAAATCAGAAGTTTGTGCATTTCATCAGCTAAAGCTGCTGAGGTGCAGTTCTCCTGAATGAACTCTTTTACGATCTTGCGCTTTGCAATCAGATTAGGCAATGAATAGGTGTCTACCTTTAAAAGACGTCTAGCAATTAAAGCTGATAGCCAGCTTACCTTGTATGCTACTGCAAATGGAGTCTTTAAAAGCATGGTCTCAAGTGCAATAGTGCCACAGGTTAAAAGCACAGCATCAGATGATGCTATCACATCCTGAGTGTAACCTACAAATACGGTCAGTGACAGATCAGGTGCAACCTCAAGCCAGATGTCTTTTACAAGACTTGCCTGTGCATAAGTGCCTACTGTGCAGATAAATACTGTATCTGGAAGCTTTCTTTTTACAATTCTTGCAGCATGGGCATAAATAGGCAACATACGGGTGATAACACCTTTACGGGAACCAGGAAGGATTCCCATTACCTTACCCTTTACAGGTTCGATGCTGTTTTTTATAAGATTTATGCGCTCACGACACTGAGCCTGATTGATTTGAACCGGAATAGAGTTAGCTAGTGTATGACCTACATAAGTACAGGCCATATTGCGCTTTTTATACCAGTCTTCTTCAAATGGTAATAAAGCAAGTACCTCATCACAGGCCTGCTTTATTTTTTTAATTCTGTTCTCACGCCATGCCCATACTGATGGACTTACGTAATGAACTGTGGGAATTCCTGCTTTCTTTACCTTGGTTTCAACATATAAGTTAAAGTCAGGTAAATCAATACCGATAAACACGCAAGGCTTAGCTTCAATAATATTATTAACAGCCTTCTTACGTATTTTTAAGATTTTAAAGAGCTTAGATAAGACCTCAGTAATTCCCATTACCGCAAGATCATCCATCTTAGCTGAGGAATGCAGGCCCTGATGAATCATCTTTGGTCCGCCGATACCAATAAACTGTGCTAGCGGATCACGACGCTTAATAGCCATCATCAAGCCAGAGCCTAATGTATCACCAGAAGGCTCGCCTGCTACTAACGCATATAGATGTGGATTTACACTTTCTTGCATTAGCGGATAATACCTCTACCGTTCTCTTTTAAGAAATCCAGAAGAGGCTTTACCTCAACATGCTCAGCAGCAATTTTCTCAATTTCTTCAATTGATTCTTCTAAAGTTAGATGCTTTTTGTACAGGCTGAAATAGGATTGTACAATTGCAGAAATGGCCTCTCTGCTAAAGCCGCGACGCTGAAGACCAACTTTGTTAATACCAAATGGCTTTGCATAATGGCCTGCTGCCATAACATATGGAGGAACATCCATGTTAAGTGCAGCCATACCGCCAACCATAGCATGACAACCAACTCTACCAAACTGGTGAATTGCAGCAAGACCACCAAAGACAACGTAGTCATCTATGGTTACGTGACCTGCAAGAGTTGCGTTGTTAGAGAAGATACAGTAATTGCCGATTACACAATCATGAGCTACGTGGGTATTTACCATGAACAGGTTATTTGAACCTACCTTGGTGGCACCTAAGCCCTGAACTGTACCTCTATGCATTGAACAATGCTCACGAATAACATTGTTATCGCCAATTGTAAGTGTAGTAGGCTCACCTGCATACTTTAAGTCCTGGCAAGCCTCACCAATTGAACAGAACTGATAAAAGTGATTACCCTTACCAATGGTGGTTGGTCCGCGTACTACGCTGAATGGCTCAAAAATGCAATCATCACCAATGGTAACATTACCTTCAATGATGACGTTCTCTCGGATAGTTACATTTTTTCCAAGAACTACATCTTTGCCAATCTTGGCACTTGGATCAATAATACCTGTTGATTCAGTCAATGTTATTTCCTACCCTAGTATTAGTGTTTTGCGCACATTAAATCTGCTTGACAAACAACCTTACCATCTACAGTTGCAACACCACGGAATGATGCGATACCACGCTTCTCCTTGAAGTACTCAACATCAAGAATCAGCTGGTCACCGGGTACTACAGGGCGCTTGAATCTAGCATTATCAATTGCAGCAAAATAATATAGCTCGCCTTCATTTGGCTTGCCTACCATGGTAAAAGCTAATATACCGGTTGCCTGAGCCATAGCTTCAAGGATTAAAACGCCTGGTAAAATTGGCTTACCTGGAAAATGACCTTGGAAGAAAGGCTCATTAAAACTAACGTTCTTTAAAGCTTTTAGTGTCTTATGCTCTTCAGTAATAGAATAATCTAATACTCTATCGATCATTAAAAATGGATATCTGTGAGGTAACAGATCAATGATTTTTTCAACATCTAAAGTATGAGTATTTTCTACGATATCAGTCACTTCTTTCACCTTTAACTATCGATTATTTACTTATTTTTTATTCTTTACTAATGAGTCTACTTTCTCTTCAAGAGATGATAGACGATGGTACATATCGTTAATATGTAGAGTTCTAGCTGCAGTAATGCGCCATTCTTTATTAGTCTGAGCAGGAATACCTGATGAGTAAATACCAGGCTTGTCAATTGATCTCATAACCATGCACATACCGCTAACAGTTACTCCGTCGCAAATTTTAATGTGACCATTAAATACGGAGGTTCCGCCTATTATACAATATTTACCGATAGTTACAGAACCTGCAAATGTAGTTCCGCCAGCAACTGCTGTACCGTAACCGATACGAACGTTGTGGGCAATCTGACATAGGTTGTCAATAATTACATTATCTTCAATAACTGTATCATCAATGGCACCTCTGTCGATACATGTACATGCGCCAATCTCAACGTGATTGCCGATGATTACACGACCGGTCTGAGGGATTTTAATCCACTGACCGCTCTCATTAGCGTAACCGAAACCGTCACCACCGATTACAGTACCTGACTGTACTAAGCAGTCAGAACCAATCTGGCAGTCGTGGTATAAGCTAACATTAGGGTATAACTTGGTGTTATCGCCAATTTTAGCATTAGGACCTACAACAACATTTGCGCCTAACTGAACATTATCGCCAATTACTGCGCCAGCCTGTACGTATACATTAGGACCCATTGCTACATTCTTACCGATGATAGCACCATCCTCTACAGTAGCAGACTTTGCAACTCCTACTGCAATTGCAGGAGTAGTGTCTAACAGCTGTGCAACCTTTGCAAAGCCTACGTATGGATCTTTAAGTACTAAGGCTGCACACTTTACATGCTCAACATCTTCTTGTTTTACAATTACTGCGCCTGCCTGTGACTCACCTAATACGTGGCGATACTTAGGATCAGACAAAAAGCTGATTTCATTGCTTTTTGCTGTCTTTAAGTTTGCAACATGAGTGATCTCAACGGAACCATCTCCCACTAGATCTGCACCTAGTGCTAATGCAATATCTTTTAATAACATTAGTGTCTCTGCCTATATAGCTTTAAATTACTTAGATTCTTTCTTTACTTCTTTTAGCTTTGATGCTCTTTCGATAACGTCTCTTGAGATATCAACAGCGTCAGTTGCAAATACTACAGACTCACCGCGAAGTACTAAAGAAATACCGCGCTCTTTTGCGATTCTGTCAATTGCTGTCTGTACTAACTTAGCAAGTTTGATCTCAACTGTGCGCTCTTTCTTCTGAGAATCTTCCTGTAGAGCCTGTGCCTTTAAATCGTACTCTGATTTCATTGAAGCTAGCTTTCTCTGAATCTTTACTGCATCATCGCCCTTAGCATTCTGTAACTGAGCTTCTAGCTTCTGTCCTTCCTGCTGAATCTTCTGAAGTTCCTCTGAACGAGGGCCGAATTCTTTCTGAAGCTCCTCTGATGCAGCCTTTGCCTGTGGTAGTTCAGCCATAATCAGACGTAAGTTAACTACTGCTACATCAACTGATTTTGCCTTTGGAGCTGCATCCTCTGCAAATGCTGTTGCTGTTGTTGCTGAAACTAAAGCTAATGATAAAGCTGCAGCCATCGCTAATTTTTTAAACATTTTGATTCTCCTTGTTATTAGAATGAGCTTCCGATATTGAAATTAAATGCCTGCGTTGAATCACCTTCATACTTCTTGATAGCCTTTGACAGAGTGAAGTTTAGTGGGCCCATTGGGGACATCCAGGTTACACTCAGACCAAGCGAAGTACGGTATTTATTTGAATCGGTATAATCTACTGCATAATTTTTTGATCTTGAATCCCACAAAGCACCGGCATCGAAGAAGATAGCGGTACGTACTGAGTTTTTGTATGCCTCAGACAGTAGTGGGGTTGGGATAATAAGTTCTGCAGTAGTAGCCCAGAATGCGTTACCACCGATTGATGAACCAGACTCGTAGTAGTTTCCTGTTGAACTGTTCAGATACAATGCATGAGGTCCAACTGCATTTCTACTAAAGCCACGTAACCAGTCAGAACCACCTAAATAGAAGTTATCATAGAATGGCATGATTTCCTTCTCACCATTCTTAGTACCATAACCATTACCGTAACCGGCTCTGCCACGCACAGTGAATACATAGTCCTCATTAACATCTAATGGGAAGTAGTGCATAGTCTCAACTGTTGTCTTGAAGTAACGTGCATCTGAATTTGGTGCTGTTGCAAGGAAGCTAACAGTCTGCTTGTTACCTGCAGTTGGGAAAACTGCTTTGTTTAAACTGTCATGAGTAAACTCAACAGTGAACTTATACTCATTTAAGGTTACTTCTCTTACATTTCCATTTGAGTAGGTTGAGAAGAATACATCAGCCTGCTGGAAACGGGTTGAATTATTCTTAATATTAGCCCTTTCGTAACCTAAACTGTAATCGATATACCAGTTTTCAGCTAATGGGTAACCTAATGTGAAGTCTAAACCAATTGTATTATTGGTGTAATCTGCTACATCAGTATCGTCATCACCTTCGTACTTATCTGAGTAAATACGACCACCGAAACTTACGTTATCAACAGTAAAGTATGGATCGGTATAACCTAATTCCATGTGTTTACGATAATCATTCTGGTATGCAGAAACCTGACCTTTAACACCCCAGCCGAATAGATTCTTCTGAGAAATCGCAGCCTGAATTGTTAAACCTGAGTCTGTGCCAAAACCGATACCGCCAGAAATAGAACCTGTTGGTCTTTCCTTAACCTTTGCTCTTACATTTACAGTATCATCAGTTGAACCTGAGCTTTCTGTTGTAACATCAACAGTCTCAAAGTAACCAGTTCTGTTTAATCTTAACTTTGAGTTTTCAATAGCCTCTGTTGATAACCATGAACCATCGGTCTGACGCATTTCACGGCGAATAACAGTATCATCAGATGTATCATTACCATCTACGAGTACCTGTGCCACGTGGATACGTTTACCAGGAATTACGTTGAAGTTGATGGTTACGGTCTTATCCTTTTCATTATATGTAGGATATGCCTTAACCTCAGAATTGGCATAACCGTACTTACCTAGAATACCTGCTAAGGTCTTTTCGTTTTCAGTTACACGTCTCTGGTTGTATACTTCACCACTTTCAATGGTGATAGCCTCTTTTAATTCTTTACCATACTTTAATGGGTCACCAGTGATTGTAGCATCGCTTATATGGTATAAATCACCTTCATTAACAGCTATGGTCAGATAAATATTTTTCTTGTCAGGAGTTAATTGTACTGATGTTGAATCTACCTTGAAGTTTACATAACCTCTGTCCATGTAGTAGGTCTTTAATGACTCAAGATCAGCTCTGAAAGACTGACCGTTGTATCTTTGATTTGCAAGAAAGTTCCACCAAGGAACGTCATCTCGAAGCTGCATCTGAGCTAAAAGCGCTTCTTCATCAAAATGATCGTTACCTACAATGTTAATCTGAGAGATTTCAGCAGCCTTACCTTCAGTGATTTCAATCTTAACATCAGCACGGTTTCTTGGAAGATAAGTAACTACAGCCTTTACACTTGCCTGATACATACCTGATGAGTGATAGTAATCTTCAAGTGATTTTTCAATTCTGTTCAGACTCTGCGTATTTAAAGCTTCACCAGATCGAATGCCCTGTTGCTCAACAACCTTCTTTAGATCTTCATCTTTAATATTGGAGTTACCTGAAAAATCGATACCGCCAATAGTTGGTTTTTCTTTAACAGTTACGATGAACTTGCCACCATTTTTTGATAACTTAACATCATCAAAATCACCTGTAGCATACAACTGCCTCATAGCTAAAGTGGTGTTTTCCTTGGTGATTACATCACCTTCCTTTACAGGAAGTGCAAGTAAAACTGCACCTTTCGATACACGATTTAAACCGTTGATTTGAATTTCTGAAATTACTGAGTCAGAACTTTGGGCAGAGGCCACCAAAGGTGTGGAGATGACTGCAGCAAGAGCTAATACCATGCTTGCTAATCTTAGTGTTCTATATTTATTCATCGTTAAACCGAACTGTTTGCTTAAGTTATATTTTAATCTCACTATTTTGAGATCTCTTTATTAGCGATTTTATATTGTAACAGTCATTTAAAAAACTGTTTAATAAGATCAACTAGTTGTCATTTAAACTTGTGAACACGCTAAAAATAATTTCTCATTCTTCAGAAAATTATTTTCAGTATGATAAACCTTTTACGTCATTAAAAACTGAAAATACCATCAATGACAGTAAAATTGCTAACCCCATTATAGTCAGTATCTTCTGTACCGCAATGCTAGGAGCCTTTCCTCTTATTGCCTCATAGGCTATAAACATAAGCTGACCGCCATCTAACACAGGGATCGGCAGTAAATTGAAGATACCTAAGTTTACACTAATAGCTGCCAAAAAAGTGAGAAAGAAAAATAAACCTATATTAGCACTTTCCTGTGCTCCTTTGGCAATAGCAATAGGGCCTGAAATATTTTCTGTAGAGATTGAACCGTTAGCCAGCTTATAAAGGGAAACGAGCACAAGTTTTGACATATCAACGCAGTCATCGACAGCTTTTAATGATGCGTCTACAAATCCATATTTGATATTCTCTGATAATCCTTCTATATGTTCGATAGTAGCACCAACACCAACAAATGGTCTCATCTTTTGAGTAAGTTTGTCATACTGCATAACAGGCTTTACGGTTGTCAGGTATTTAACGCCATCGCGCTCTACTACCATTTCAAGATCTCTGATTTCAGAGCTGTCGATAATATCTCTTAATGCATTCCAGGAATCGATTTTTACGCCATTGATCTGAGTAATGATGTCTCCAACTTTTATTGAAGCCTTCTGAGCAGGTGAGTTTTCAACAATAGCGCCTACTTCATTGGTAATTTTTCCAAAGCATGGAATAAAACCTGCTTTCTGAAGAGGATCATCATTTCGATTTAATTTTACGTTTTTTAAATTGATTGAAAGTTCTCTTACAGGACCTTTACCGATATTTTCTGAGACCTTTACAGGGATGTTCTTATCGTGTCCCATGTTATCAAAGATCTCAATCATGATGTTCTTCCAGGAATTAACTTCCTTATTATCAAATGAAATAATCTTATCGTATGTTTTAAAACCGGCTGAACTTGCACTGCTCTCTGGTAGCACATAACCTACTACAGGATAACCTATGGTTACACCATGCATGTTATTTAAGGTAAAGAGTAATACTGCAAGCAGGAAGTTAAAGAAAGGACCTGCGAAAATAATAATGGCTCTTTTTAAGACGCCCTGAGCTTTAAAAGAATCTTTTGGCAGTTCCTTTTGCTCTTCATCAAGATCGTTTTCACCTTCCATCTTTACATAACCGCCAAGAGGAATTGCACTTAATGCATATTCACATCCGTTTCTGCCGGTCATCTTAAAAATGATAGGTCCAAAGCCGATTGAAAAGCGAAGTACCTTTACTCCGCAAGCTCTTGCAGCTAGGAAATGACCTAATTCATGAATAGTAACTAAAATACCGATAGCAACTAATAGATATACTAAGCCACCAACAAAAGCATCCATTAAAGAGCTCCTATACTTTGTTTTGCAATCTGACGAGCTCTTGAGTCTACCTCTAATACTTCATCAATATCACTAAGTGTTTTTTCCTCAATAGTCTGTAAAACCTTATCTACTACCTTTGCTATATCAAGATAACCGATTCTGTCGTTTAAGAATGCATCCACTGCAACCTCATTAGCGGCATTTAAAGAAGTGGTTGCACACTGACCTGATTTACTTGACTGCATTGCAAGTTTTAAACAAGGATATCTTGTGTAATCAGGCTGCATGAAGGTAAGGCTTGATACCTTAGTAAAATCAAGTGGGCTTACGCCAGAGTGAATTCTTGATGGAAAACCTAAAGCCACAGCAATTGGTATTCTCATATCAGGTTGGCCTAACTGAGCTAGGACTGCACCATCTGTATATGAGACCATTGAATGAATAACAGACTGAGGGTGAATTACAACCTGGATATCTTCATCGGTTGCATTAAACAGGTATCTTGCCTCGATAAACTCAAGACCTTTGTTCATCATGGTAGCTGAATCTACAGAAATCTTAGGCCCCATAGACCATACAGGATGAGCAATTGCCAGCTTTGCGTTTACAAAAGACAAATCCTCAACTGGAGTGTTTCTAAAAGGACCGCCTGAACCTGTAAGTAGGATCTTATTAACGTTGGCTGCTTTTAGATCACAGTAGCCTAAATTCTCCTGAACCTCATATGGAAGACACTGGAAAATTGCGCTGTGTTCACTGTCTACAGGTAATACTTTTGCTTCGTATTTTTTAACCTGCTCAAAGAAGATTTTGCCTGACATGACTAAAGCTTCTTTATTTGCAAGTGCAATGATGCATCCTGTTTTTACAGCTGCCATAACAGGCTTTAAACCTGCAGCACCTACAATTGCATCTACAACAATATCAGAAGCACCGTCACCTGCTACCTCTTCAACACCAAGAGGTCCGTCTAACACTTCACAGCACAGTGATTTTGCAGCTAAAGCCTCCTTTAGCTTTAATGCTGAAGAAGTATCAAACATTGCCACTCGCTGGGGATGAAACTCTTCAACAATTTTTACCATCTTGTCTACAGAGGTAAATGCTGCTGCACCGTGAAGTTTAAACTCATCTGGATGTCTTTTTAAAATATCAAGTGTTGAGGTACCAATTGAGCCTGTTGCTCCTAATAAGGTTACAGAACGCATAATTAGAATAACTCTCCATTCATTAAGAAGTAGACAGTTAAAAATACAGGAATTGCAGCTAACTGAGAATCAATTCTGTCTAGCATACCTCCATGACCAGGAAAGATCTTTCCTGAGTCTTTAATATTGGCAAGACGCTTGAACATACTCTCCACAAGATCACCAATCACTGAGAAAATGATGGTTGCAACTGATGCTACAAGTAAAGCTGTAGGATTATTTGCAAATGAACCAAAGAAACCTAATTTAATAAAAATAAACATCCCCACCAGGGCAATGATTAAGCCGCCGATTAAACCTTCAATGGTCTTCTTAGGGCTTACGTTTGGAAGCATCTTGTGCTTACCAAAGAATCGACCTGAGAAATAAGCTCCAGAATCTGCACACCATACTAAAGCCATTACACTCAGTACCACACATGCACCTGTATTAAAATTCTGTAAATACTGATCAGCACGCAGAATCAGTAAGCCAAAGGTAAACGGAATCAGCATTAAAAGTGCGATTATAGAGCTTACAATTTTTGAATTGTGCCATGAAGTATCATGTGGGAATTTAAGTAATAATGGAATTGAGCATAACCATACAATAAGGCCTGAGGCTACGATGTATTTGGTATATGCAGGAATTTTTACCGGGAAATTACCTGGTGTGGTAACAGCAAATAAAACTGCTATTAGAATTGTTGATATAGCAAGGAATGAAAGTCTACTTTTAAAGCCTATTAGAGGGCCCATCTCGTATGCGCTTACTGCATACATAAATAAAGCACCCATAGCATAGATAGGATATGAAGCTTTAAACAACCATGCTAAAACTGCTGCAATCAGTACAATTGCGGTAATAATTCTAGTTAGCATCTTTTACTTCCTTATTTTGAACTTGAGCTGAGGTCATACCAAAACGTCTTTCTCTTCCGTTAAAGAAGGCAAAGGCTTCTAGCAGATCCTCTTTATCATAGTCAGGCCATAGTGTATTTGAAAAATACAGTTCAGCATACGCAGCCTGCCACATTAAGAAATTACTGATTCTTTTTTCGCCGCCTGTTCTAATCATAAGATCAACGTCTTTGCTTACACTTAGAACCTGTGATAAATCTGCTTCTGTCAAATCATCAACTGCAAGCTGACCTTCCATGCATTTTTCAGTCAGTTGCTTGCAGGCCTGAAGAATATCCCAACGACCACCGTAATTTGCTGCAATGTTTAAATTCATTAAACTGCAGTCAGCAGTCAGTTGTTCTACTTTGTGAATTTGTTCTTGAAGAGTTGGAGAAAATCTTGATATGTCGCCTACAATCTTTGTGCGAATACCGTTTTCTTTCAATGAAGAGCTTTCGCGTTTTATAGACTCTACAAACAAAGTCATTAACGCATTAACTTCTAAACTAGGTCTTTTCCAGTTTTCACTAGAAAAGGCAAACAGAGTTAATTCCTGTACGCCTAACTGAGCGCACGCAGTTATAACACGTCTGACAGCTTTTGCACCTTCGCGATGGCCACTGACACGTGGTTTTTCACGATTCTTTGCCCACCTGCCATTGCCATCCATAATTATAGCTAAATGACGAGGAGCAACAATGCTCCCCGAATTTTCAGATATGTTCTGCATATGAGTTAATTAGATTTCCATTAACTCTTTCTGCTTTGCATCTAAAAGCTCATCTGCCTTCTTAATTGCAGCGTCAGTAGCCTTCTGGATCTTCTCTTCTGCTGAACGCTGTTCATCTTCAGAGATTTGCTTGTCTTTCTGTAAAGCCTTGATCTTATCGTTTGCATCACGACGGATGTTACGGATCTCAACTTTAGTCTGCTCCACTTCGCCCTTAACGATCTTAACTAGATCCTTACGACGCTCCTCTGTTAATGGAGGTAGTGGAACACGCATTTCAGTACCCGCAACTACTGGGTTTAAGCCTAATTCAGACTGCTGAATTGCTTTTTCAACATCTTTAATTGCGTTTCTGTCGAATACACTTAGCTTTAAGGTACGAGCATCTTCAACGTTAACCTGTGCTACCTGACGTAGTGGGGTTGCGCTACCGTAGTAGTCAACCATGATACCGTCTAGTAATGCAGGCTGTGCTCTACCTGTACGAATCTTGCAAAGACGTGAATCTAATGATTCTAACGCTTTGTTCATGCGAGTATCAGTGTTGTTCTGTACTTCTTTTAACATAATGGACTCCTAGTCACTAACCACTGTACCTTCATCACCACCTAATGCGGCTTTGTCAAAGGCACCTGTTTTATTCATAGAGAAAACTCTAATTGGCATGTGATGTTCACGTGCTAATGCAAAAGCAGTGAGGTCCATCACCTGTAACTGCTTAGCGATAACCTCATCAAAGGTCAACTTATCAAACTTGGTTGCAGTTTTATCTTTGACTGGGTCTGCAGTATAAATGCCATCAACTTTAGTGGCTTTTAATACTTCAGAGCATTGAAGTTCAATTGCGCGTAAAACAGCAGCTGTATCGGTTGTAAAGAATGGAGAACCTGTGCCTCCGGCTACGATTAGAGAATTACCCTCTTCAAGTAATTGTCTGCCGATGGTTGCGCTGTACTGTGTAGTGATTGATGGAATACCATAAGCACTCATTAAAATACAGCTGCCCCCCTGAGCTTTTAATTCTTCACGCATTGCAAGACCATTCATGATGGTTGCAAGCATACCAATCTGGTCGCCTGAAACTCTATCAAAACCTGTCTTTTGTAATGCTGCTCCACGGAAGATGTTACCACCGCCGATTACTAGTACGGTCTGTACTCCGTGCTTTTGAACATCTCTGATAGCCTTAGCTGTCTGAGATAGAACCTGTGGATCGATACCAAAACCACCATCACCACTTAAAGCCTCACCTGAGATCTTAAGTAGGATTCTACGTGCTTTACTTTTCTGCTCTGAAGACATTTATTAACTCCGCAAATTATTTCTGTGCGGCTGCTACTTGAGCTTGAACTTCTGCTGCGAAATCAACAGTCTGCTTCTCAATACCCTCACCTACTTCGTAGCGAACGAATGAAACTGCATCTGCATTTGCTTCCTTAAGCATCTGACCTACAGTGATTTCTGGGTTCATAACGAACTGCTGACCGGTTAGAGATACTTCACCGGTGAACTTCTTCATACGGCCTTCAACCATCTTCTCAGCAATAGCCTGTGGCTTGCCTGACTTCATAGCGATGTCGATCTGAACCTGACGCTCGTGCTCAACAACTTCTGCTGATACGTCTTCTGGTTTTACGAAATCTGGCTTAGTTGCGCATACGTGCATTGCAACGTGCTTTGCAACAGTCTCGTCGCCGCCCTGAAGAACTACAGCAACGCCGATACGCTTGTTTGAGTGAACGTATAGACCAACAGTCTGACCGTCCTGTGCCTCAACGATTGCTACACGGCGTAACTGTAAGTTCTCACCGATCTTAGCAACTAGAGCTGTTAAACCCTCAGCAACAGTCTGACCATCTAACTGAGCATTCTTTAATGCTTCAACGTCAGCGATGTTGTTTGCTAAAGCTAAATCAGCAACTTTCTGAGCGAAAGTTACGAACTCAGCGTTCTTAGCACAGAAGTCAGTCTCTGAGTTAACTTCTACTAAAGCAACCTTGTTGCCGTTCTGAGCAACAGTGATGATACCTTCAGCAGCTGTACGGCCAGCCTTCTTAGCAGCCTTAGCAGCACCGCTCTTACGCATTGCGTCAATAGCAGCCTGCATGTTGCCGTCAGCAGCAACTAAAGCCTTCTTACAATCCATCATACCTGCGCCAGTAGCGTCACGTAATTCTTTAACCATAGCAGCGGTTACGGTAGCCATGTTTTTATTCCTCTTAATCTGTTAAAGGCCGGATTAACCGGCCTTTGAAATTTTCAAAACCCTAAGAAACTCTTAGAGCACAAGGATCACAAGTGATCTTATTTGACGAAAACTTATTCAGCCTTCTGAGCTTCTTCAGCTGGAGCAGCTTCGGCTAGTGCCTTCTCGTCTTTCTCCTTCTGAACTGCATCAGCACGTGCTGCGTTGATAGTCTCAACAGCACCCTTTAAGTATAGGTCAACAGCACGAATAGCATCGTCATTACCTGGAACAACGTAGTTAACGCCGTCTGGGTTTGAATTTGTATCAACGATAGCAACAACAGGAATACCTAGGTTGTTAGCTTCTTGAATTGCAATGTGCTCAACATCAGCATCGATTACGAATAATGCATCTGGTAAGCCACCCATCTCCTTGATACCGCCTAATGAACGGTTTAATTTCTCAAGTTCACGAGTACGTAATAATGCTTCTTTCTTAGTTAACTTGTCGAAAGTACCGTCTTGTGACTGAGCCTCAAGATCCTTTAGACGCTTGATTGACTGACGAACGGTCTTCCAGTTTGTTAACATACCGCCTAACCAACGGTGATCAACGTAGTACTGACCACACTCGGTAGCTGCAGGACCTACTTTATCGCATGCTGCGCGCTTTGTACCTACGAATAAAACTTTACCTTTGTGAGCAACAGTGTTGCTTAGGAAGTTTAAAGCTGACTCATAGCACTCAACTGTCTTTTCTAGGTTGATGATATGAATACCGTTACGAGCACCGAAGATGTATTGTTTCATCTTAGGATTCCAGTAACGTGTTTGGTGACCGAAGTGAACGCCAGCCTGTAGCATATCGCGCATAGTGATGGTAGACATAAAATATCCTCAAATTGTAAGGGTTAAGCCTCCACTGTTTCGTCCGGCAAACTACAGATGTAGCACCCAGCTCGGATCGTATATAAACAGTGTGCGTTTTCTAAAAAAATATAATGTATTCAGTATATTCCGAATACAATTCCTCTATGTACCCACATAAAGGCAAACTATTTTAGCATGGAATAAATAATTTTTTACCATAGTGCAAGAAAAAAATCGCAGTAATTTAAAGATAAGAATTAACTCTAAAAAAAATATATAATTATCATAAATATCGAGGATAAAAAAATGAATATTACTTTAAAGTCTCCTAGCGAGATTGAAAAAATGCGTGAAGTTGGCGCAGCCACCGCTCGCGTTCTTGAAATGATCGAACCTTATGTTGTTGCAGGTGTAACTACCGAAGAACTTGATAACATCATGAATGAGTACATGCAGACTAAGGAAAATGCAAAGAGTGCTGATTTAGGTTATCAGGGTTATCCAAAAGCAACATGTATCAGTATCAATGAAGTTGTTTGTCACGGCATTCCTAGCCAGACAAAACTTCGAGAAGGTGACATCGTAAATATAGATGTTACCGTGCTTAAGGATGGCTATCACGGTGACAGCTCAAGAATGTATATAGTTGGCCACACCTCTCCTAGAAATGAGCTGCTGTGCAAATGTGCTCAAGAAGCAATGTATGAGGCTATTAAAACTGTCCGTCCTGGATCAAATCTAGCCGATATTGGTGCAGTAATTCAAAAAGTTGCAGATAAAGCTCGCTTCTCTATCGTAAGAGATTATTGTGGACATGGTATCGGTGCAGGTTTCCATGAGGAACCTCAGGTTCTTCATTACAGAAATAACTATAATGTTATTCTGCAAGAAGGCATGTGCTTTACTATTGAACCTATGATTAACGCAGGTTCTTATAAGTGTAAGGTTAACCGTAAAGACGGATGGACTGTAACTACAGCAGACAAACAGCCATCTGCTCAATATGAGCATACTTTACTGGTTACAAAAGACGGTGTTGAAGTTCTAACCTTAAGAAAGGACGAGGACTTCCCTCGCATTATCAGTAACTAAGATAAGATATAAATATGTTTGAGACTATTGCTGCTCCAAGAAAAGTGATAACTAGTGAAGTTTCTACAAGTTATCCGTTTAACGGACCGGATCTTGATTTGTTTGATATCAAACAAGGTAGAAAACTTATTGAAGCATATCGTGAGTATAGAAAGGAGTGCTTCTTTAAAGGATTTATGGTCTCAAGCTTATTAAAGGAAGAAACAAGAGACATCAACCGAGGCTTAGATAAGATCTGGCATCATTTTAATCTCGATAAGATTGATAGCCTCGCTCTGGTGGCTGTAGGCGGATTTGGCCGCTGTGAGCAGTTTCTAGAATCAGATATTGATTTGCTTATTGTTTCAAAAGTTGATCCTATCTTACCTGAAACCCGTGAAATCATTGAAAAGTTCGTTTCCTTTTTATGGGATTTAAAATTAGATATTGGTTTATCTGTCAGAACCATAAAAGAAACCGTACTTGCCTCCCGTGAAGATCTCACCATCATTACTAATCTTCTTGAAACTCATTTTGTAACCGGCTCAGAAGAGGTTTATCAGAATCTGAAAACCGCTTTGTCTAATGATGATTTCTGGGATGATGAGAAATTCTTTGAAGCTAAAATTGAAGAGCAGAAAAAACGCTATCTTTCTTTTAGAGATACAGTCTACTCTCTTGAACCTGATGTAAAGGAATGCCCTGGCGGCCTTCGCGACCTGCACATCATGCAGTGGATTGCCATCAAGATCTCCAATGCAAAAAATAATGATTTCTATGCAGCAGGTCTTCTGACTAAAGAAGAAAATAAAGAATACTTATCCTGCCAGTCATTTTTGTGGGATGTGCGTTTTGCTATTCACTGCAATTCAAAATCTAATATCCTAAGACTGGATTTCCAGAAAAACGTTGCCTCAATGTTAGGTTATGGTGAGGAAGGAAACGCTCCTGTAGAAAGCATGATGCGTGATCTTTTCAGAACCTTTAACCGCATCAGAGAATTATCTAATATTCTTGTACAGCAGGTATCCTTAAATATTAAAGGATATGTTGGTGAAAGCTATTCTGATCCGGTTTTCCTTGACAGCTCCTTTGTTCAGAAAGGCAGCTATATTGATGTGCTTGATCATGAACTGTTTAAAAATGATCCTCATAAGATCCTGGATCTTTTCCTGACAATCAGTTCCCACCCTGATATCAAGAGTATCCATGTGAACTGCCTTCGCGCTCTACGTGAAGGTCGTCGCGATCTCAGTGACTACCTGATTACATCTGAGATCTGCAGAAAGAAATTCAGAAATCTTTTATCAAAAGTAGACAGCGTTTCTTTGGTGTTCTCTCTGCTCCATGAAACTAGAGTGCTATCAAGCTATTCCCCTCAGTGGTCTAGAATCGAAGGTTTAGCTCAGTTTGACCGATTCCACCTTTTCAGTGTGGATGAGCACACTATTCGTGTAATTAAAAATATCTACGATCTCTCTCATAGTAATGATCCTAGTTACCAACTCTTTAAAGCCATCTACAAAAAGATCTCGGAGCCTGAGCTTTTAGTTACAGCTTCCCTTCTTCACGATATTGCCAAAGGTCGTGGTGGCAACCACGCAAGCTTAGGCGCTAAAGAGGCAGCATCATTCTGCAGATTGCATAACTATAACGAGTATCAGACAGGTATCATCTCCTGGCTTATCGGCTCACACCTTCAGTTTAGTACTACCGCCACAAGACGTGATATTACCGATCTTGAGGTGATCAATAACTTTGCTGACTTTGTAAAGGATGAGGAACATCTGAATCTGCTTTACTGTCTGACTGTAGCAGACATCAGTGCCACAAATGATAATGTATGGAACTCATGGAAGGATAATATCTTCCGTCAGCTTTATCAGGCTACAAAGACCGCTCTAGTCTCTGAGGATAAAGATCTCGTTGAGAGCATGAAGCAGCAGGTTCTTGAAAGACAGTCAAAAGTGCTTGAGCTTACTAGCAGCTCCGATAAGGATCAGGTGCTTAAGTTTATGCGTCAGTTCCCTAATGAGTACTTTACTCATTATCAGCCTGAGGACATCGCATGGCACACCAGAAATATCTTAAGATTCCCTAATTCTGAGGCGCCGCTCATCCTGTTTTCTAAGACACCAAATGTGGGTACAGAGCTTTTGGTTTACTATAAGTCAAACTCACCTACAGTCTTCGGAAACATTGTCAGAACAATGGCTTTGAAGAGCTTGAACGTTTTTAGTGCACAGATTTTTATTACGCATAATTATCATGCATTGTGCACGATTATGTTCCAAAATAAAAAAGGACAGCCTCTTGATCATGACCGTCTAAACAACCTTCGAAAGGCTATTATTGCAGGTCTTGACAATACACCTCAACCTCTTGATATTCCTACAGTTAATGAAAGAATTTTCGACGTTCCAACGAAGATTTCATACCTCGAAACTCAGTCTGAAAAGCAGACAAAACTGGAAATTTCTACGCTTGACAGACAAGGCCTGTTGGCTAAAATCGGCATAACACTTGGTAGCTTAGGTTGTCTAATCAGAGCAGCAAGAATTACCACCACTGGTGAGAGAGCTGATGACTTCTTTGCAATTACCGATGTGAACGGATTACCACTAGATTCATCTAAAAAAGAGGAACTAACTGCAGCACTAAAAGCAGCTCTGGATGAATCCTAGAATATTTTACTAATAGGAGTTTAGAATTTCTGTTTTAGATCTACAGCCAATCATTGATGAAGCTTTTGAAAACCTCGCAAATATCAATTCAAAGACTGTTTCCAAAGAAGTTAAGGATGCTATTGAGCAGGTTATCGATGCATTAGATTCTGGCGTAATCAGAGTTGCAGAAAAGAAAGACGGTGATTGGGTAACAAATCAGTGGATCAAAAAAGCTGTTCTATTATCTTTCCGTATTCAGGATAACTTTCTGACTGAAGTTCCTGGTGGCGCATTCTACGATAAGGTACCTCTAAAGTTTGATGGCTACTCAGCTGAGAAATTCGCTCAGGCTGGTATTCGTACATGCCCTGGATGTGTTGTACGTCGTGGTGCTTACCTAGAGCCAAACACAATCTGCCTTCCATCTTTTGTTAACATCGGTGCTCACGTAGGTTCAGGCACCATGGTTGATACATGGGCAACTGTAGGTTCTTGCGCACAGGTTGGTAAGAATGTACATATCGCAGGTGGTGCAGGTAACCTATCTTCAAAGGATGGTAAGTACTCACTATATACAGCTATCATCGTAAAGAGAGTTGATGAGAAGACCTGTTCAAAAGTTGGTCTAAATGAGTTGTTACGTGTAGCTCAGGAAGAAGCTCACATCAACGCATAATTTTTATTAAGGAAGCAGCAAAGTGCAGCTTCCTTTAAACTTGCCTTCCTTGTTTTTCTGAAGTTACCTAAATAAATATAAAGTTAATAAAGTATACAATCGGTATATCAATGCGGTTCTAACACAATATTAAAATAAAATATCAAATATATCTCACAAAAACGCTTGACAAAATTTTTCGTTCCCTATATCATGTGTTCACAATTTGACGCGGGGTGGAGCAGTTTGGTAGCTCGTCGGGCTCATAACCCGAAGGTCGTAGGTTCAAATCCTGCCCCCGCAACCAATCTTAAGAAGTTCGCTAGGCGAACTTTTTTCATTTCTGGAATCTGATATTCAAACTCCATTTTCAACATTCACTGCTCCTATGACATGACGAAATTGGAAAGGTCACTAAGACCATAAGCCTAAATTTTGAGAACCTTGATCTTGTTGTTAATCACCTAAGAAACACCTCTTCTGATGCAATATTTGCCTGAATTTATAATGCCATCCTTGTAGTGTTTATTCAGATCGCCTGCAAACATGGAAATTTCTTAAAACTAAGAGCTTATTGCAAGCTCATGCAATTCATTCTAAAACCTTTTTGCTTCATCTTTTGAAAGAGAATTTAATACGTCAATTAGAAGCGCTTAGAGCTCGTAAGAAACGTATAAATCAGATTATAAAGCTTCTTTTTCCTTTCATCTGACAGTTTTGAATTTCTTGCTAACAGGAGGAAACTGAGTTTTTGAGTAAGATGTTTTTATTTGCATTCTCCACTGCGCAGAAACTTCCTAAAAATGATATCTGTCAAAATGCTGAATGCTCCTACAATCATGTAAGCACAGGATAAGAGTGACATGTGCGCTAATAGTTTCTATTCTCGGACAGGAAAAAGCTACCGAAGGTAATTTTTTGTATGTATGTAAGATGAGATGATCCAAAGTAAGGCATGCTGTTACACGCAACTCACTGTTATTATATCTAACGTTAGAAAATTCCGGTTTTAGAATTCATAACGGAAAGTGCCGCTACTTAGGATCTATAAATAGACTTTTTACCTGATTCCAGCTTCAACGCTGCAGTTTTAAAAGCAAGTTCCTTATGAAACACTCTTTAAGTGTCGTCAGCCGCACAGGCTTTAATACAGGAGTGAGGCTCACTATGTTTTTCCTTGTTTACGCACGTATCTAAAGCCTTTTCTAAGTCTAGCATGATTACAGTCAACTACAAGTAAAAGAAAACAACAAAACAAAGGTTATAAATCCTACATGTGTGGAAACTGATAATTTTAAAGAGTGTTTTTGAGACCTTCTGATAAATAAGCCATTTTTGAAATATACACAAAACTTATTTTAAAAATATAAGAAAAAAGCAATTTATTTTTGTTGACATTAGAAAATTATTCCTTATAATGTGCCGTGTTGTCAAACGCAATCATTACTTCGGGTAGTTACTTCGGGTAATTATTTACTTAGGGGTATAGCCAAGTGGTAAGGCAGCGGGTTTTGATCCCGCCATTTCCCTGGTTCGAGTCCAGGTACCCCTGCCACCGATGATTAGATGACAAACCTGTTGGGGTATCGCCAAGTGGTACGGCAGCGGATTCTGATTCCGCCATTCCTAGGTTCGAATCCTAGTACCCCAGCCATCTAAGTGGCTATGTAGCTCAGTTGGTTAGAGCGCGGCACTCATAATGCTGAGGTCACTGGTTCAATTCCAGTCATAGCTACCAGCTCTCTTCCGAATCCAAAATTTCTAAATTCTAAAATTTCACAAACACAATCTAACTGTTTCTTCGCAACCCTTAACTTTAGAGCTAATTGCAAGCTCATACTATTCATTCCATAACCTTTCTGCTTCATCTTTTGAACAGGTATTAAATACGTCAGGTAGAAGCTCCTTGAGCTCATTAGCTGCGTATAAATCATGGTAATAATCAATGAGGTTATCAAGCTTCGTTTTCCTTTCAGCGGCAGTCTAGAATTCCTTGTTAATAGAAGGAAGCGTGAGTTTTTAAGTAATCTGTATCCTTCTTTGTCGTCTTTGATTTTCTTATCGCTTGAGAGTCTGATTCTGATGGCACTGATAACCAATCTGCCGTAGTTATAAATGATATGGAACAGGTCATATACAACCAAAGCCTTAGGACAGTGCTTTTTAACGCAGG
>JAAYPN010000093.1 GCA_012519775.1 Aeromonadales bacterium
ACTGCGTCTTTTAATCAGCCGTAATGAAAGTGCACCTGAGAATATCAACTCTTTAATTACTCTTTCCATAAACATCATCGTTGTTTTAAAGACCATTCCATACAGACATGTTCATCAGATCATGCGTGTTACAGGTTTTAAAGACAATCAGTTTCTTTTTGAAGAACTCACCTAGGAGAATACATGCAAATTAAATCTTTAACTACACTTTTAGCTTTCACACTAATCATCTTCTGCCCATATGCATTGGGAGCTGAGACTACAACTACATCTTTGCCGTATGAAAGTTGGCTTAGAACCATTCAGAAGTCACTTACAGGACCTGTGGCCTTTTCTGTTTCTCTAATTGGTATCGTCTCAAGCGGTGCAACTCTTATCTTTACAGGTGGAGAATTAGGTCGTTTTATGCGCACTATTATCTATATTGTGCTGGTGATGACACTTTTAATCGGTGCTAACACTCTTATGACCAACCTGTTTAATGGAGCTGTAATTGACAGTGAAACATTAAAGTCTCAAAGCTTAAATTCCATGCAGATACCTAATGAGAATAAGGAGATACTTCTTGAAAAACACAGTATCCGTTATTTTCAGAAATCAGCATTAAGCTCTCTTCTGCCAAAGCTTAATGAGGAGCCCTGCTAATGGGCAAAAAGCATAAGGTTTATCAGTCTTTACTAAGACGACCTTCATTTTTTCGTTCAGATAGAGAAATGACCATGCTTTTGCTCTGTGTATCAGGAACAATTGCCATCTTTTGTATGTCATTACCGATTTTTGTGATAAACGCGCTCTTGTCTGCACTGTGTTACTTCCTTTTGTACACCTGCACCAAGAACGATTTGATCATCAGAAAACTGTATCTGAGAAATATAAAGTACAAACCTTATTACGCAGGCAGAGCTTTTTTACATTCTAAAAACCATAAATTACCAAGATGATGACTGAGATCTTATTTTCACTTGTAGCAAGTGCTGCAATAAGCACTCTGCTTATACTCATTTTACTGCTGAGAGCTTTTATAAAACCTTATAAAAAAGCCAAAAAGGACTATGCCTTTAGCGATTTATTAGACTATGCAAAGCTACTCAAAAGTGAGTGTATTCTGCTTAAAAACGGCTCGCTTTTAAGAATTTACAAGGTAAAACCAAAGTGCTATCAGACTATTGATGAGAGTTCTTTAGAACTCCATCAAAGTCTTATCTCAAAAGCGCTCTACAGCCTTGATAAGAACTATGCAGTTCACTTTGAGTTTATAAGGGAAAGACATAAGAACACAGATGAGGATGTAAGCTACTTTGGTCCTGACACTCTTAAAAGACTGTTTTTAAAACGCTTTTCAAAAATCAATGAATGTTTTGAAAACAGCTTTTATCTGTGTGTAACCAAGCATTATAAAAACGTCTCTCCTGATCTTTTTTTACTTCAGAAAAATGCTCAAGATGCTCTTTTTGAGATTGAAGAGGACTTTTTAAAGCATGAGGGTGTACTCATTTCAACACTCTCAGACAGCCTTGATCTTGAAAAGTGTACCTACTCAAATACCATAGGAATCAGATCACATGATGCCATCACCTTTTTGAAAAAGTGCGTAAGTCTAAAGGCAACAGAAACCAATCTGCCTTTACAGGATTTTTATGTGGACAGTGAGGTCGCCTTTACAGACTTTGTACCAGGTCTTTACCCGAAGATTGGTGATGAGTACCTTTGTGTGATTGCACTTGATGGCTTTCCTACAGAATCGTCATTCTGCATGATTGATGCTCTAACTAAGCTTGATTTTGAGTATCGCCTCTCAGCTAGATTTGTTTATTTTGATGATCTGACCTCTGATTATCTAATCAATAAAAGCAGACGACTTTTTGCGCAGAAAAAGCGTGGCTTTTTTGATCAGCTTTTAAACCGTCAGGATCCGACACAGACTGTGGATAACTCAGATGCCCTAGAGCAGATTGAGGATATTAAAAAGGCCAAAAAGAAGGTTCTGCAGAATCAGCTTCGCTTTGGTGCCTATAGCGGAAATCTGATTATCGGCTCAAAGAATTTAAAAGATCTTGAATATAAAAAGCTTGAAGCGATAAAGGCAATTTCATCCATAAGCATAAATGCCCGCGTTGAAACCATAAATGCAACCGAGGCATATCTTGGATCACTGCCAGGACACACCTTTGAGAATTTAAGACGTAATTTTATTACCAATGAGACTTTTACGGATTTACTGCCTGTTAATGCCTCATTTACAGGTGATAAATACTCTCCTAACTTAAAATTCGGAGAAAAAGCTCCTCCTTTGATGCTGGTTAAAAACGACGATCACAGATGTGCGTACCTGAATCTGCATGTTCAGGATCTGGCTAACTGTCTTTTAATCGGACCTCCTGGCAGCGGTAAATCAGTATTTTTAGGATCACTAATCATAAGCCTTTTAAGATACAAAGGCATGAGAGTCTTTGCCTTTGATAAAGGCTGCTCTTTTTATGCTCTGACAAAGGTAGCTGGCGGCAATCATCTTTATCTTGGTGAGGATAACTCCATATCTTTTTGTCCGTTGCATCGCCTGGATGATGTCATAGACAGAGAAAAAGCCATCGACTTTATAATGTTTTTACTTACCTTATCAGGACTTGAGAATTATAAAAAAGCCAAAGAAAAAGTAAGGGAAGCTATAAACACCATTGCCAAGGTAAAAACACAGGCAGTTACTCTGACTGATGTTAAAACCTATCTTTGTGATGATGAGTTAGAGCCTTACCTTTCTCCATTTTTATCATCAAATGATCATAAATATCTTTTAGATGGCAGCACCAATCCTGATTTAAAGAATTCGCTTACCACCATTGAACTTGGTGAATTTCTAAATAAAAGTCAGATTGATGTTATGGCTACCTTTGCCTGTCTATTCCATTTGATTGATGAGGCAATATTAGAGAATGAGGCTACAGCCATTATTATCGATGAGGCCTGGCTTCTTTTAAATAATGAGGTGTTTCAGGATAAGTTAATCGAGTGGATTAAGACACTTAGAAAACACAACGCCATGGTGATTTTAGCTACACAGTCAATCAGCGATATCTCTAAAACCTCTAATTATGAGAATTTTATTGACACCATAAAAACCAGAGTCTATCTGCCAAACTCCGATGCCATAGGTCAGGTTTTATCGCCAGTCTACAAAGATCTGATGCTAAATGACAGACAGATTAAACTTATCTCAATGGCTAAATCCAAAAAAGATCTTTTTATTCATAAAGACAATACCTTTATGCCTTTTAATCTGCTCTTATCATCTGCTGAGCTGAGTCTTTTATCGCTTACTCAAAAGGATATGAGCATGGTTAATGATCTTTATGAGAGAAACAGCAGCAATTTTGTGTGGAATTTATAAATGAAAAAATTATCTCCATTAGCAGGTATGCGCTTTGACAATAAAGCATCAGAAAACCTAAAAAGTACAGTCTACCCGTTATGTATCGGTCTTATAGGACTGATTCTAGGCTTTTTAAGTCTTGCTTTTGTCATTCTAACCTACGGTAGAAGTCAGTTTGTTCCGTATATTGTCACCGTAGATAACAACGGCTCAATTTTAAATGTTGGCGCCCTTGAAAAATCTCATGAAATATCAGATGAGATGATCGCAGCTTTTGCCTGTGATTTTTTAGAGCATATCTATACCTTCTCATCTGATAAATCACTGCAGCAGAGTTTTATTACAAAAGCCTATGCATCAATCCTTTTAAGATCAAGTGCCAAGGACTTTTTAGATGCGCACTATCAGAGCAAAGACTATATGCAAAGTGACAGTAATGAAACGGTAAAAACCTATGTATCAAGTCTGGTGCGCCTGTCAAAGGATAGCTATCAGGCGGATTTCTCCACAAAAACCATAAAAGGGGATGAGGTGGTAACTGATAACTACAAGGCTCTTTTAAGTTTAAAACAACTGCCCCTTGAGCATAAGGATCTGAATCTTTTAAGGCTTAATCCACTTGGTCTTTTTATCTATGAAATCACCGTCTCTAAAAGATATGAGGCTTTGGAGAGTTAAATGAAAAGATATCTTTATATTCTCATATGTGCTGTGTTTATCTGTAAAAACGCAGCAGCATATGACGGTTATGCTCAAAGCTTTGACAATCCATTATCGCAAAGCGAAAAAAGTGCTTTAAAAAAGCTTGAGAGTATTTCAAACAATGCTATCGATCCTAAGGTATTTAATGTAGGACAGGTGCAGTTTACCTATGGCGCATCAATTCCTACGGTGATCTGCGCGGTGCTTGAAATTACCGATATAAATCTTGAGCCAGGTGAGCATATTCTCTCTGTTCAAATTGGAGATGGTGCCCGCTGGTCTGTAGAAAGTGCAATCTCAGGTGCAGACGAGAACAGTATCGAGCATATTATTCTAAAGCCTCTGGATATAGGCCTTAAGACTAGTCTTTTAATTGCAACTGACAGACGCTCATACCATATTAGACTTAAGTCCACTCAAAAGGATTTTATGCCGATGGTAAATTTCTTTTACCCAAAATCAGCGTATAAGCAGAGGACTTTTGATCATATATCCCCTGCTAATAAAGGTAGTGATAACAGCTATCAGTACACAAAAAACTCGAACAGCTCTAGTGTTCAGATGGCATCCTACAAAGAGCAGCCATCTTTTAATCTTGTACAGGGAAGTACTAAAAACTACGCCTATGAAATTACAGGAGATGACAATATCCTCCCTGTTAATGCCTATGATGACGGACGTAAGACCTATATTCAGATGGGACTCCCTTTTGGAAGTTCCCCTGTCCCCGCACTCATGCAGGTTACAAAAGGTGAAGGCATTATCTTTAAAGATGAGAATTTAGCTTTAATTAACTTTAGAGTCTCTGGAGATACCTTAATTGTTGACGGTATCTACGATCATCTGCGTCTTTTAAGCTCAAACAACAATTACCAGGCTGATATTAAAAGAGAAAGCTAATGAAATTACCAAAACTACCTAATAACAACATAAGCAAAAAAGCCTTTATCATCAGTGTTCTTTTTGCAGGTGTCTTTTGCATTCTCATGTGCTTTATTGTGCATCTATCCACTATGAATAAAAGCTACAAAGCTGATGATCAAGAGACTTTGCAGAGTCTTGATCAGAATCTAAAGCATGCAAAAAATATGGTTCAGAATTTAAAAGATCCCAAAAAGAGTGTGCCACATACAACATACACTCAGTCTGTAAAGGAGAATTTTAAAGAAAAGAATGAAAACTCTCATTCTCAAACTCCTTTAAATAAGACTGTACGTATCAGCAAAGTCAATGATGAGGATTATCTTAAAGAATATGTAATCTATAAGGAGAAAAACAACTTAAATGACAGAGGTTTTGATCATATTTATGCTGTAGATACTGAAGCTAAAAATGATAATGTTCATTTAAGGAATGTCCAAGACAATTCATCATATAAATCAGATGATGGTAAATTAGGCTTTCCTGTAGACAGGCGCTATGAATCTTATAAGGATGCTTTAAAATCAGGAACAAAGGTATCTTTAACCTCCCTTAAAAGAGAAAGCGCAACACCTGTAGCGACCGAGGAGAAAAAGAAACAGGAGTCATCTCCTATAAACTCATATAATGGTTTGGAAAATCATGATACGACTCTTAATGAGTCCGTACAAAAGCCAAAAACTCCTTATGCTCTGATGCAGGGCTCAGTTGTAAGAGCTACCCTTTTAAGCGGTATCAACTCCTCTTTACCAGGCCAGATAGTGGCTCTAATAAGTCAGGATATCTATGACTCAATTACAGGAGATCATCTTTTAATTCCTCGCGGATCACGCCTTATCGGTCAGTACGACACCAAATATGCCTATGGGGAGAAAAGACTGTTTTTAGGTTTTAACCGCATGATTTTTCCAAACGGTCATTCTCTTAATTTAGGAGCAATGCCAGGCCAGGCTACTGATGGTTATGCAGGATTTAACGCTGACGTTGATAATCACTATTTTAAAAACATTATCAACTGCTTTTTCCTATCCTCAATCCGCTCTCAGAACGATGCTGTCGCCTATAATCTGTCAACTCGTCAGACCCTTTCAGAGCAGGATAGATTAGCCCTTGACTTTGCAAAAGAATCATCGCAGAACATGACAAACATTCTAGGTCGTGATGTCAATTTATCGCCTACTTTAACTGTAAAACCAGGCTACGCTTTTGCCCTTGCCATTACTAAAGATATTTTCTTTGATAGCCCTTATGGAGTTGTAAAACGTGAAATCACCTTTAAATAAAGTTATTCTATTTATATTCTGCATAGCACTTTTAATGTGTGCACTTATAAACAGCGCCTCTGCTTTTTCAATGGGAGCAGTTAACTCATCAGGAAATGCACAGATGGTTGCATCCCTTAATAAAACTTATGATCTTTTAAAATCATGGTCTGCTGAGAATAAAAGTAAAGAAGAGGCACTTAAACTTTATGCAAATAAAAGTGCTTTGATTGTAGATAAAAACAGTCAGTATCAGAAAAAAGAAGCCTGGCATGAGGTTTTGGAATTAAATAAAAACTCTCTTATGCTTCTTGAGGCAAGCTATGCTTTTGCCAAACAGACACAGTCCTACGCTGAGCTTAAAGAAAACTCTCTTCGTACTAAAGCCTGGGAGGATTGTCTTAATATGGAAGAGTGTAACTTTAAAACTCTCAATCAGATGATGGATGATGAGGCGCTAAAGCTCTCATCTTTTACTAAAAACAATGCCATAAAGACACAGGAGATGCTTTTAGACAGTATCGACAAATTGCAGAACTTCAATCAGGATGGCCAATCAGCTAAAGGCTTAAACTCAAGTATTGATGCTCTGTCAAAAATCAATGCAACTCAGGCTAATGCCCTTATTTATCTTACTAATCAGATCTCAAATCTGACTAAACTTGCAGCCTCAGAGTCTCAGGCAAACCTGCAAGAGAAACAGCTAGAGCAAAAATCCAACGAACAGGTATTTGGAAGCTCAAATATAAACTCTCCTCATTTTAAGGTGGAGCTAAAAGAATATGATTAGACTTTTAATTATCTTTTTTGTCATCTTCTCAAATGAAGCAATGGCATCAAATCAGAACATAGCTATCAGCTTAAATCCTGAGTCAGTACTAAATAATCTTATCTATCAGTTTCTAGATTATGTAGCACTAAGTGCAAAACCAATACAGCAGGCTGCAAACAGACTTTTCTGGTATCTAGTCCCAATTGCAACTGCAGCATTAGGTATCAGAGAGTTTTTTAAAGACGGAAATTTAAAAAGCTTTATGGGGGAGTTTGTAAAGCTTCTAATCGTTATTGGAATTTACCGGTACCTACTTGAAAATGCTCCAGCCATATCAAAATCAATTATCGATTCTATGACCTCTATTACCACTCAGGATAATGTAGGTCCATCAGAACTTTTGGATATGACTTTTAATGTGGTCGGTGTTCTAAACAATTGCGTAAATGAGAGCATTTTCTCGCCTGTAGCTACCATCTTTATGAGAATTACCATTGTGTTTTTTGAAATAGTGCTCTTTTTAGTCATCCTAAAATTTGCCTGCATCTTTATAAGCGCCCATGTGCTATGCTTTTGTGGCATCTTTGTATTAGGCTTTGGCGCCTATGGACCTACACGCTCTTATGCTACAAATTATCTTAGAACCATTATCGGTATTTCTTTAGAACTTATGACCATAATTGTTATCATCAATGCCGCCTGTATGTTTTTAAAACAGATTGAAAAACAGGTCATGATCTATCAGCAGCAGGGAAACTCGCTTACCATGAGTGAATGCTCTACTCTGATTGTAATTGCCCTGTTTATTTATCTTATATCAAGAAATTTACCTGCTATTGTAAGTTCTCTTATTACAAACTCACATTCAACTCATGACAGCAGTCTGAAAATACCGTTTACAAGGGGCATAATCGGTATGAAAAAATAGTATTACAGCCTCTTAGCAACATTTATACATACTGCTATAATTTAACTAAGAGGTGTTTATGGAACTTACTAAACAAAAAATCACCTGCCTCATGGAAAGCTCTATTGATGGTAGATTAGATGAATCAAGATGGTCTGTACTTTATGATGCAAAAGGCGAGGGCGATCCTGATGTTTACTATCAGACTAAAGCTGATATCAATCCAGAGATATCAATTCTTGGTAAAGAAACTGTTTTAAAGCATCACTGCGATACTCCTTTTTTATCGGATACCTTTACCAGAATAAAAAATCCAAAACCATTTCTTGGCATCAGATCAAATGCGCAAATGACAGCTATATTTGATTCAAAGGGTATTATTGCCTATAAGAATAATGAGATTTGGGGAACTACCCTTATGGTGGTATTAGGTGAGGATTTAGCAAGTGAAGAATACCTTGATTATTTACGCGCTCATGAAATCTCTTATACCTTTGCAGGTCCTGACGGTCATGATATAAGAAAAGCTCTGCAAAGCATGTACTCTGATTTTGGAATTAAAAATGTACTCCTCTGTGGTGGCGGAATTCTAAACGGCTCTTTCCTAAAACAGGGCCTTATAGATGAGCTCTATCTTGTGCTCTATCCTGGAATCGATGGTTTATCAGGAGTTAACTCTATTTTTGAATATCAGGGAGATAAAGATGAGTTGCCTACAAAAGGCCAGTCATTAGAATTATTATCCTGCAAAGTAGTTAGAGCAGGCGTGGTTTTATTACACTACCGCTTCCATTATTATTAGCTAATCT
>JAAYPN010000094.1 GCA_012519775.1 Aeromonadales bacterium
CCAAAAAAACGTTAAATATCACGTTTTTTATTCTTTTGCACATACTATTTAAAATCATGCTCTACAATCAGAATTAGAAAGTGACATAAATAATTTCTTTTTCTTCACAAAAAAATGAAAAGCATACATAGGAGTTTTTATGAAACTAGTAAAGGCTGTTTTAGCAGTATCAATCGGTGCTGCAATTGCGGCTCAATCAATGAGCGCTGTGCAGGCAAAAGATTTAACTATTGGTTTCTCTCAGATCGGCGCCGAATCAGAGTGGCGTATTGCAAACACTAATGATGTGAAGGCTGCAGCTGCAAAGAACAATATCAACTTAAAGTTCTCTGATGCACAGCAGAAGCAGGAAAACCAAATTAAAGCAATCCGTACATTCATTGCTCAGAAAGTTGACTTAATCGGCTTTGTGCCTATTGTAGCAACTGGTTGGGATAACATTTTACGTGAAGCAAAAAGAGCAAAGATCCCAGTTCTTATCATGGACCGTGATTTAACCGTATCAGATCCTTCATTATATATAGCTAAGATTGGTACAGACAGCTACACCGAAGGTCGCAAGGTATTTGACTGGTTAGACGATTACATCCACAAGAACAATGTAAAACCACGTAACGGTGGCGACAAGATTAACATTGTTATTCTTGAAGGTACTGTAGGTGCATCAGTTACAACAGGTCGTGGTAATGGCTTTAACGATGCTCTAAAAGAGTCACCAAACAAGGATATGTATAAGATCTTAGCTTCTCAGACTGGTGATTTCACTTATCAGAAGGGCCAGGAGGTTATGGAATCATTCTTAATGTCAAATCGTAACGACATCGATGTTCTGTTTGCCATGAACGACGATATGGCTTTAGGTGCTATTCAGGCTATTGAGGCTGCAGGTCTTGTTCCTGCAAAAGACATCATCATCGTATCAGTTGACGGTGTAAAGGGTATCTTCCAGGCAATGATGGAAGGCAAGGCAAACGCTACTGTTGAGTGTAACCCACTACAGGGGGAGTTATTCTTCGAGACAGCTAAGAAGATCCTAAATGGTGAGGCTGTTCCTAAGAGCGTATTTGTAGAGGAAGGCGTATTCTCTGCAGAGACTGCAAAGGAAGTTTTCCCAACACGTAAGTACTAATCAACTTTCAAAAAAGAGGGTGCTTCGGCACCCTCTGTCATTAAAAAACTGCACTGAGAGATAACCTTAATAAGGAGGGCTGTTATGGCCTCACAAGGTAATGATAATATTCTGCAGATGAATCACATTGATATGTTCTTTCCAGGCGTTAAAGCCTTAAAGGATGTAAAGTTCAACCTGAAAAAAGGTGAAACTATGTCTTTAATGGGTGAGAACGGTGCTGGTAAATAGACATCAGTAAAAGTATTAACAGGCGTTTACCATAAAACAAACGGTGAGATTGTATTTGATGGAAATACAATAGAGCCTACCACCCCGCTTGCAAGTCAGAAGATGGGCATCTCTACCGTTTAGCAGGAAGTAAATCTATGTGCTAATTTATCTGTAGCTGAGAACATCTATATTGGTCGTGAACCACGAGGTAGTTTAGGTCGCATTGACTTGGCTACCATGCAAAAGAACGCATCAGATTTACTCTTTAGAGAACTTGGTATTGATATTGACGTAACCAAGGAACTGAATTTCTATCCTGTTGCCATGCAGCAGATGATTGCAATTGCTCGTGCAATTGACACCAAATGTAAGGTTCTGATCCTTGATGAGCCTACATCATCATTATCAGATAAAGAAACCGAAAGCCTGTTCAAGATAATGAGAAATCTAAAAGACCAGGGTATTTCAATTATCAATATTTCTCATTTCTAGGAACAGATTTATACCATCTGCGACAGAGTAACCATTTTGCGTGACGGCACCTATATTGGTGAGTACGAGATTGCAAATCTTAAAAAGATTGAGCTTCTCTCAAAGATGATGGGCAAGGAAATCAAAGAAGGTCAGATTGAATCAAATGTTGATAAATCTATTCCTCGTAGCAACATCTTTATTGAAACAGAGCATGTGACAGTACCTGGTAAGGTAAAAGATCTGAACATGGATATAAAAGAAGGTGAAGTCGTAGGCTTTGCAGGTCTTTTAGGTTCTGGCCGTTCAAAAATTGCCGAAACCTTATTCGGCACCATGTGAAAGAGTTCAGGTTCAATTTATGTTGATGGTGTGAATGTATCTGTAAAATCTCCAATGAACATGATGAAAAAGCGTGTTGCTTTCTGTCCTGAGGAAAGAAAGGTACAGGGCAGCACTAGGAGGAATCACTTATTCATGGATCATGCTTTCAGGTTATACCTTACATGGTCTTGGTATGGAAATGGATGCTATTGCCTCATCTGTTATCGGTGGTACTCATCTTATGGGTGGCGTAGGCTTTATGCCTGGCACATTATTAGGTGTAATGATTCAAGGCTCAATTTTAACTATTATCTCTTTTAAGGGCACATTATCAGCCTGGTGGACAAAGATTGTAGTTGGTTTACTGCTGTACCTGTTCATCGTAATGCAAACGTTTGTAAATGCACACAAGAGCAAGCTTATGAATCTAAAGGCTGAAGGCTCTATTCCCTTATGAGAATAAGCAACCGATCACAAAAATAAATTTGTAAATTTGGAGTGTGTCACAAGCACACTCCTTTTTTATGGTTAGAACCTAAAAATCCCTTATGATGTGAATATAGATTAAATATTACAGCAGATTTGTAATAAGTAGCTTTAAGAGGCTACAGATTGCAAGGGGAAGATAAAATGGAAAGAGCAAACGGAATTTTAATCGCACTTACAGTGTTAACATCAATCGCAACTGTTGCTCTAAGTTTTTTCAACAACACCGGTTTCTAAATCTCCAAAAAATATGAGTGGAAAAATCCGAGCTTTATGCTGGGATTTTTCTATTCATTATTTTTATCAAAAACAGTTAACATCTTCAGCTCATTATCTACAAGATAAGTATTAACATCCCATGGATATTCTCTTTTTAATACATTTGAAATTGCTGTAATAAGTAGTGTTCTTGCATTATCAGTCTGTGCCTTTTTATAGAGTTTTATGATATAAAGACAGGCTTTTTTCAGTTCATAAAAGGATTTTTTTGCATAAGTCATGGTAAGACAGAATGCTAAAATCTCGCTATTGAAAGTCTTTGCATACAAAATAAGATCATTCGTGTTTGTAAATTTATCGATCTCGGTGATTACTGCCTGATGATGTGTAGGGCAGTGGCTTTTATCGGTGCTGTAAAGATTAAATCCAATAAGCTCCTTATGTCTTGCTATAAGCATATCACCAAGAGAAATATTTACAATTCCACTGCAAACTGTGGCGTTTACGATTTTTCTGACCTTTGCAAATGGTACAGAGTAGTAATTGTCCTTTATCTTAATATGATAGTTTTTTGGAACAATTATATTCTCAAAACGCTCTGCATATTTTGGAAGATCTCCTGTAAGCGCGTTTGCCTTTTTTTTTTCAAACTGACAGAAATAATATTGTCTGGTTTTACTTTTATTTCCTCTAAAGGTTGCATCATTTATTTTTTCCATAAGAAGATGTACTAACAGATCATTGGCATTTTCGATAGTTATATTCTCTTGAATATGGGGTAAAACTCTCTGCTGCAGCAGGTGTACGCAGTGTTCTACAGCGCTTTTCTCATTGGGTCTGTAAGGAGAATTTACATTGATTAGCACATTGCATTTTGCCAGAAAATACTCAAAATTCGTATTCACAATGGCCTCATGACCAAAGGAATGCTTTTTTACAATACATTTGGCGTTATCTACAATAAGCTGTTTTGGAAGACAACCAAAAAATTCAAATCCTTTGCTTATGGCCTCAACTGTTTCTTTTGTTGACTGATCTTTTACAAAGCAGGCAAAACTAAAGTAACTAGCGGCCCAGGTTAACACAAGAACAGAGCAGTTTAGTGTCTTACCTTCTTCATCTAAAAGAGCTTTTTTCTGACCGCACCAGTCAAGCTCAAGTTCATTACCGTACAGATGTTCTCTATGCAGATAGATATCCTGTCCAGCAATTTTGTCGATGTACTGATTAAGGTAGCTTATAAAGGTTGAATACTGAATGTACTTTTTATTCCGAGCTATGGCTTTTTCTTTGTAATCATTAAATAAATCTGATTTACACAAATCGTGATCATCAACGTACTGTTGCATGTAATTTGGATAATCCGGAAGGTAGTAGCTGTCATCATATTTCTTACGGACATTTCTGTTTAAGCGGATATGAGCCTGTTTTGCCTTTACGTATACCTGCGCGTTTTTTCCATAAATAATGGAGGCAAATTTCTGATCTTCCATTAAAAGAATATCTCTTACAGTGGTTACATTGCTTAATGACAAGAGTTTTTTGTATTTTTGAAGACTGGATTTTGCAATCTTATAAGACTCCATAACCTTTGTATACGACTTCTTTGTAATAAGAGCTGCGCAAATCTTTTTAAGGATTTTTACAGGAATGGTTTTGCCTTTATTCATAGAGCACCTCACACATAAATAAATTTGTGGAAATATTTTGGAGAGTAGTGAATTAAGTATAGGTTGAAAAGAGCAGTGGAGTTTTGTGAAGGTCAAAAGCAGGTATAGTTCTATAAATAAAATTAGTTTTAAAAAGCTTAATTCATATGAGATCTAGATAACAGGGAGGGGAGGGGCTGCCTCGCTAGGGCCTGGCAAAGCGACTTCGGTAGGCGGAGGTTACTGGAAAAAACGCATAGGAATGCGATTTAATTTATTCAATTTTTAAAATCTGAAATTTTTGTGATCTGATTATCAAATTTATTCGTGTTTGAAGAAAAAATCTACCACAGATCACTTTTTTGGATACTCCCTTGTTGCAATTTGTGCAAGCCAAAAAGATAATAGCCACAGACATGAATTGGCGTGTCTTTATTATGGGATGTAAAAAATGAAAAAAGTAAATCTTTTGGCAGCTGCTGTTTTAGCTGCTTCTATGTCAGCTCCTGCATTTGCTGACTATACTCCAAATGCATACTTCAACGGTTATATGCGTGCTGGTGTTGGCTTCGATAAGAATGGTCACACCAACGGTAGCGACGACGTAGCACACAAAGTAGGTCGTTTAGGTTCAGAGTCAAGATTATACGGTGAGATCGGTTTAGGTGCTGATGTTGCTAAGGTTGACGACACCGTTTGGACTGTTAACACCATGTTAGCTGTTTCAACTGATGAAGAAGGCTCATGGGTAGGTAACAATGCATTAGCTTTCCGTCAGTTCAACGTTGAGGTTAAAGGCCTATTCGATGCAGATAAAGATGCAAAAGTTTGGGTAGGTAAGAAGTACGTACAGCGTCAAGACATTCACATTATCGATACTTACTACTACGATATCTCAGGTAACGGTGCTGGTATTGAGAACGTATCACTAGGTGCTGGTAAGTTCAGCACAGCTTTCGTTCAGAATACAGACCAAAACAACATTTTTGATGTTCGTTACAACTTCCCACTATGGGATGGTGCTTCATTCCAGGTTGGTAATGCCTATGTTCAGCAGAAGAAGCAAAAAGAGAGCGACAACCAGTTAAATGGTAATACTGTTACTTTAGAGTTCAGCCAGGGCTTCAATGGCGGCTGGAACAAGACTGTATTCCAGTGGTTCAAGGGTGCATCAGCAGCTGCTGCACAGGTTCAGGGCTGGAACCACAATGATGAAGAAGATGGTAACGCATATAAGTTATGGAACTTTGGTGAGACCACAATCGTTGGTGATTTAAAGATGTTCCACGCAGTTGACTACGCTTATCAGAAGCTAGACGGCATTGACGGTAACACCAAGAAAGTTAAAACATTCCACGCTGTAGTACGTCCTTGGTACAAGCTAACTAAGATGACACGTTTATACGTAGAATTAGGTGCTTACGGTCAGTACACCAAGTATGATGACGGCGATAAAGAGCATGATCGTATGCAGAAGGCTACTTTAGCTTACGCAGTAACTCCAGATGCAGGTAACTTCTGGTCACGTCCTGAAATCCGTGTATACACAACTTGGTTACATGGCACAGATAAGGATGCTGTATTCTCAGCAGGCTACAGAAAGGGCTCAACTGATATTACTGTAGGTGTTCAGGCTGAAGCTTGGTGGTAATAGTTATTTAACTATTAACATAGTTTAAAAATAAGGATCTATCATGAAATATTGGTAGATCCTTTTTCATTTAATATACCTGATTTTTCAAATTACTCAGCATACATGATCTGAAAACCTTTATATGAAATCTCTTTAAACACATTCTATGGTTCTTAGTTGTTCATGTGTATTTTTAGAGTTTGAATTGAGCATATTTTCGGAGGTGACA
>JAAYPN010000095.1 GCA_012519775.1 Aeromonadales bacterium
AAACTTGAGTAACCTTTTTACTTTATATTCAGCCTAAAAGCAATTCATTTATTACGTGTTGATCCTAATTTTTGAGCTTTGATATTTGCTCTCTTTTCAACATGTTTTTATGAAGATCTAAAAATTTTTGTTATTACCTATTGCTTTTGTAGGTTTATTTGTATAACTTATTTAAAAGAAAAGCTTGAAAGCTATAAATAAAAAATATAAAAAATATAAAACTGCCCAACTCTCAAATTTGTTCATTTAGATCTCTGTTTATTTGAGATCTTTATGTATGAATCTATCTATATATAGACGTTTGTATTTCATTACTTTCTATATATCCAGATCTTTACTCTCTTAATCTTGCTAGATAGACAGGAAATGTCTGTCTTTTATGTTTATTTGATTTTCTAAAGAGATTAGGAGTCCATTATGAAATTTAAGAAGATTGTTCCATTAGCGTTAATAGCTTTATCTTTTACTTTAGCAGGTTGCGGTAAGGATGATGCTGCATCTGCAAAAGCTCAGGAGCAGGTTGTACCAAATGAGATCAAAGTAGGTGTTGTTCCAGGTCCTTACAGAGAGATGCTAGCTCAGTACCTTGCTCCTGTCGTTGAGAAGAAAGGTCATAAGCTTGTATTCGTTGAATTTACCGATTGGGTGCAGCCAGATTCTGCTCTAGATTCAGGTGCTATTGATGCTAATGTATTCCAGCATCAGTCTTACTTAAATGGCATCGTAGCTAATCAAGGCTTACATTTATCATCAGTTATCAATGTACCTACATTAGGTATTTACGTATTCTCTGATAAATACAACAGCTTTGATGCAGTACCAGAAGGCGCTACAGTTGGTATTCCTAATGATGCAGTAAATCTTGCACGTGCTTTGAGAGTTGCAAGAGATCTTAAATTGATCTCTTTAGATAACAAGAAGGATGAGCAGAAAGTTTCTATTGCAGATATCAGTGAAAATCCAAAGAACTACAACTTTGTATCTTTAGAAGCAGCACAGCTTCCACGCTCTTTAGATTCAATTGATCTTGCATTTGTTCCTGGTAACTATGCATATGCAGCAAAGCTTGATTTTTCAAAGGCTTTAGGTGCAGAAGATGTAAAAGAACCTATTAAGCTTGTAGTAGCTGTACAGGATCATAAGGTTGATAGCGTAGGCAAGTTCTTAAAAGAGGCTGTTTTAGATCCTGATTTTGCAAAAGGCGTTGATTCTGATCCAGTGTTCAAAAACTTTGCAAAACCAGCTTGGTGGCCAAAAAATTAAACAGGTGTATTTATCTCATGGAATTTTTAGTTAAAATTTGGGGATTAGTATATACGTTATTTATCTAAATTGTATTATTTATTAAGCAATTATTTATAAAGTTGCCTAATAATGTAACTTAAAACCTACTATTGTGGTAGGACATAAGGACAATATGATAATTAACTAAACAACTTATAAGTATTTGGAGATAATGATGAAAAGCCTAAATAAGTTTGCAAAAGCTGTATTGCTTACAGCAGCTTTATTCTCACTATCAGGTTGTGGTGATGATAAGAAGAGTGACAGTTCTGAAGGTGCTATTCCTTCTACAATTAAAGTAGGTGTAGTTCCTGGTCCTTACAGAGGCATGATCCACAAACATATCGAACCAATCTTAAACGAGCAGGGCTATAAGTTAGAGTTCGTTGAGTTTACTGACTATGTTCAGCCTGATGCTGCTTTAGATTCAGACGACATTGATGTTAACCTGATGCAGCACAAGAATTACTTAGACGGTATCGTTGAGAATCAGGGCTTAAAGCTTGTATCTGTTGTAAACGTTCCAACATTAGGTTTAGGCGTTTTCTCAGAGAAATACAACAGCTTTGATGCAGTACCAGAAGGTGCACAGATTGGTATCCCTACCGATGCTGTAAACTTATCACGTGCTTTAAATATTGCTAAGGGTTTAGGCATTATTACCTTAAAGACCGAGAACAGCGATCAGAAGGCATCTATTGCTGATATTCAGGAAAATCCAAAGAACTATAAGTTCATCCCAATGGAAGCTGCTCAGATTTCACGTTCATTAGACAGTATTGATGTTGGTTTCATTCCTGGCAACTATGCATACGCATCAGGCATGGACTACTCAAAGGCATTAGGCGTTGAAAAGGTTTCAGAGCCAATCAAGAACGTAATTGCAGTAGCTGCAAAGAATGAGAAAACCATCGGCAAGTTATTTAAGGATGCTGTAGAGTCAGACAAGTTCATCGGCGCAATTGAAGCTGATAGCGAATTTGATGCTTTCACCCGTCCAGCTTGGTGGCCAGAAGGTAACAAGGAATAATTTAAAATAAGGTAAATGTAGCCTAGAAAAGGCTACATTTAAATAGATATGATTAGATTTGAAAATACCTCCGTTAGCTTTACTCGCGAAGGAAAAACCTTTACTGCAGTAGATAATGCTACTCTTGAGATAAAAAAAGGCGAGTTCTTTGGTATTGTTGGCTCATCAGGCGCTGGTAAGTCTACTTTAGTAAGAACAGTAAACCTTTTACAGAAACCATCTGCAGGCAAAGTATTTGTTGATGGTAAAGGCATTACCAATCTTACTGGTAATGCATTATCCGATCTTCGTTTAAAGATAGGCATGATCTTCCAACATTTCAACCTGGTTAAGAATGCTACCGTATTTGATAACGTAGCTTTTGCACTGAAAGCTTCAAATACACCAAAAGACAAGATCCCATCTAAGGTAAATGAGTTATTAGGCCTTGTAGGCTTAGCTGATAAGGCTCATGTTTATCCAAACTCATTATCAGGTGGTCAGAAGCAGCGTGTTGCTATTGCGCGTGCACTTGCTAACAATCCAGAGATTTTGTTGTGTGATGAGGCAACTTCAGCCTTAGATCCTGACAACACCAAAGAAGTTGTTCAGACTTTAAAGAATATTAAGAACTCATATCCGATTACTATCTTATTTATTACCCATCAGATGGAAGTTGCAAAGAGCCTGTTTGACAGAGTTGCAGTGATGAGTCAGGGTAGAATTGTTGAGGTTGGCAGCTGTTATGACGTATTTGCTCATCCTCAGTCAGATGCAGCAAAGAATCTGATTAACAAATCATTTGAAGGCGTAATTCCAAAAGAGATCCTAGAGCATGAAAAGAATCTTTATTTAATTACCTTCAAAGAAGAGAATGCCTATGATCCAGTGATCTCTTATGTATCACGTAACTACACTAAAGTTGATCTGAGCATTATCGCTGGCAATATTGAATATATCCAGCAGAAGCCACTTGGCAGACTGCTGATTTCTCTACGAGGTGACGACCAGGAGCAAATCGCAGAAGTTTTAGAGTACATTAGGCGGAAAGCTTTTGTACATAAGTTTGAAAAGGAGATAATCTCTTAAAATGGAAGAAATTATCAGTTCAACAATCGTTATTCTGAAGAACGAGCTAATTAAGTCAATTTACGAAACTGCAATCATGCTGGGCATTTCCTTTGTATTCAGTCTGGTATTCGGATCAATCTTTGGATTCCTGTTATATCTGACTTCAAACAAGGAATTCTTTGAAAAGCCTGTTTTGAACAAGGTAATTGCAGGTATTATCAACTTTATCAGATCTATCCCATTTATCATTCTGGTTGTGTTTACACTTCCATTTACCTTCCTAATCGTAGGTACAAAGATAGGTCCTGTAGCTGCATCAGTTCCACTATGCATTACCTCAACAGTATTCCTGGCAAGACTGATTGAGATTTCCCTAAAGGAAGTAGATAAGGGTGTGATTGAAGCTGCGCTTGCAACCGGTGCTAAAACCTCACTGATTATCAGAAAGGTTCTACTTGTAGAGGCAGCACCTGGTATTGTTCGCGGTATTACAGTTACCTTTATCAGTCTTATCGGATTCTCTGCAATGGCCGGCATGGTTGGCGGCGGCGGTATTGGTAACCTTGCAGTTCAGTATGGTTACTACCGTTATGAAACAGGTATTATGATCTTTACTATTGTGATACTGGTTATCATTGTGCAGATTGCACAGTTTGTAGGTGATCTGATAGCAAAGAAACTATCACACTAATTTATTACATATCATATAAGGAGAGGAAACTCTCCTTGTTTGTATTGAAGAAAAAAGAAAATGTCAGAATTAGAAACATTACTAAGAAGTAAGATAAAAGGCCAGTTGCTTTTTGCAAAAGAAATTGAAACAAAGTATTTAACTGATTTTGTCGGGGCTCGTGTCGGTACAGCAGATGCTTATGTTAAAGCATTAGATGAAGAGGATGTAAAGAATACCCTTGTTATCGCAAACAGCACCAGGACTCCTGTTGTGGTGCGTGGTGCAGGTACTAATCTAACAGGTTCTACCATACCAGAAGGTGGCATCGTGCTTGATGTAAGTGGCATGAACAGAATCCTTAATCTTGATGAAGAGACTTTAACTGTAACAGTAGAGGCAGGAGTTCTCTTAAAAGATCTGATTGAGTATGTAGAGGCAAGAGGTTATCTGTATGCTCCTGATCCTGCAGAAAAGAATGCATCCATTGGTGGCAATGTATCTACTAATGCAGGTGGTATGAGAGCAGTTAAATACGGTGTTACAAGAAACTATGTCCTTGCACTGGATATGTACAAGATTGACGGCACTAAGGTACATTTAGGAGCTACTACCTACAAGTACTCTACAGGCTTGAATCTGCAGCAGTTATTAGTAGGTTCTGAGGGTACTTTAGGTGTTATCACCAAGATCGTCTTAAAGCTTTTACCACTACCTGAATTTACATTAAACGCAGTTTTAGCATATGACTCACTTGCAACCGGCATTAAGAATGTAAATGTAATCTTTAATTCACATCTTGATCCTACTGCAATTGAATTTGTTGAGAAGAAGGTTATTGCTCTTGGTGAGAAGTTCTTAAACAAGCAGTTCCCTTGTCAGGAGGCAAAATCCTATCTAATTGTCACACTAGATGGCAATAAAGAGAGCGTTTATGAGCGTTTTGAGAAATTAAAGAACGTAGTAAAGGCAAATGGTGCAATTGATGTTATTCCACTTGATGATGAGAATGTTGCAAAAGACATCTGGGCTGTACGTGGAGCTATTGCCCGCGCAGTTAACGCATCAGGCATGTGGGAGCCTGTAGATATCGTAGTACCAATCAACAGAATCACAGACTTTGTAAGCTATGTAGATACTGTAACTACAAGTGGCGGTCCAAGAATTGTAGCTTTTGGTCATGCAGGTGACGGTAACGTTCATCTGTGCGTATTAAAAGATGATATTGCAGATGATTTATGGCCAAAGGTGCTTCATGAGACTATGGAGAAGTTATACAGGAAGTCTTATGAACTAGGCGGTGTGATCTCTGGTGAGCACGGTGTAGGTAAGGGCAAACGTGACTTTTTGTTACAGAACATGACTTCAGAGCAGCGAGATTTAATGGTAGGCGTTAAAAAGGCCTTTGATCCTAACAATTTATTGAATCCACACAGCGGTTACGCATTATAAAGGGGATATATGATCAATTTAAGTAATAGAACAGCGACCTTTACAGACTCTGTTATCAGAAGAATGACCAGAGTATGTAACAAGTATGGTGCTGTAAATTTATCACAGGGATTTCCGGATAATGATCCTCCAAAGGAGCTGATGGACAGACTTGCAAAAGTAGCACATTCAGGCCCTCATCAGTATTCAATTACCTGGGGCGCTCCTAAGACCTTAGAGGCTTTAGCTAATAAGATTGAACACTTTAGCGGTATTAAGGTTGATCCTCAATCACAGCTATGTATTACCTGTGGTGGTACTGAGGCTATGATGTGTGCTGTGATGGCAACCATAAACCCTGGTGAGAAGATCGCAATTTTCTCTCCATTTTATGAGAACTATGGTGCTGACACTATTTTATGTGGTGCAACTCCAATCTATGTACCATTACATGTACCTAATTTTAGTTTTGATGCAAATGAGCTTGAGCAGGCATTTAAAGATGGCGCTAAGGCTTTAATTCTATGTAACCCATCAAATCCATCTGGAAAGGTCTTCACAAGAGAAGAGCTTCTTGAGATCGCAAGAATCGTTGAGAAGTATGATGCTTTTGTAATTACTGATGAGGTTTATGAGCACATTATCTTTGAGCCATATCATCATACCTATTTTGCTACATTACCAGGCATGTTAGAGCGTACAGTAATGTGTAACTCTCTATCTAAGGCATATTCTATTACAGGATGGAGATTAGGCTATGTATGCGCTCCTGCCTATGTAATGGACAGAGTAAGAAAGGTACATGACTTCCTGACTGTAGGTGCTGCAGCTCCTCTACAGGAGGCTGTAATTGCAGGTCTTGAGCTTCCTGATTCATATTATCAGGGAGTACGTGATCTGTTTACACACAGAAAAGAGATCTTCTGCAAAGGACTTGATGAGATTGGCCTTAAGTATTACGAGCCACAGGGCACCTACTTTGTAATGGTGGACATTGGCGAGTTTGGCTATGAGTCTGACTATGAGTTCTGTGAAGATCTTGCAAAGATTGTGAAGGTAGGTGCTGTTCCGGGCTCATCATTCTTTAAGGACAATGTACAAAATTACATACGTCTGCACTTTGCTAAGTCTGACGAGACCTTGCATGAGGCTTTAAAAAATCTCTCTACAATCAGAGAAAAAATTAAAGTTCGCAAGTAAAATTATCAGGTGGTCACATAAAAAAAGTGGCCACCACTTCTTTATCCATCCAAATAATCCTCAAAAAGCAGTCAATTTTTAAGAAAAATCTGAATTTATGACGGTTAAACTACATTAAAAAAAGTAAATATTATTTAGAAAACAATAGGTTAGAATATTTCTTGAAATGAAATTTTTTAGATAGTGTAGAAAGAAAAATCCCCTAAACAACAAAATTATTCAGGGGACAACAATCAAACAAACATAAGGAGTACGTGAACTATATCACAAAAATTCAATTGTGATCAACTTCTCAAAAA
>JAAYPN010000096.1 GCA_012519775.1 Aeromonadales bacterium
CTTTAAATTCTCAGCCTGAATCTTTTCATCTGTATCAGCATCTGCATCTGTATAAGTTTCTTCAGCACTTGCTGCGACATTTTGGGCTTCACTCTCAATGTTGTCTACAGAGTCAGCTTCATCAGTGCTTTCTTCTAACTGGTGAAGAGGAGTCAGAATCTTTTCAATTACCTTTCTATCTTCAACATTTATTTCTGGCTCGTCAGCTGCTGCCACTGCCTTGGTATCAGATAGAGTAGAGGTATTTACCTTTGATGCATTATCTTTATAAACTGCACTATCTTCAGCAATTTCCTTTGATGCATCTTCTGATGGCTGTTTTACCTGAGATGAAGCTTTCTGCTCATTTAGAGCGATATCGTCAGCGCTGTTATCTGCCTCATCATTTAAAGCAGGAGTATCAGTTGACACCTCAATATCATCTGGTGTTTCTGGAGTTGTCTCAATGATCTTTTGAGTCTGCTCTTTGGCGTTTTCAATAGTGTGAGAGCTTAAAAGATTACTGATAAAAGAGTTTGCTGCATTCTTACTGTCTGATGTTACCTGTACATTAACATATGAGGTTTGAGGTTTCTGAGTGTAAGTTGAATCAGCGTATGAGTAGTTAACAGTGGTTTTCTCAAAGCCAATGTTAGAAGTCTTGCTCTGTTGAGCCCCAATTTCTGCTTTTACCTGATCTTTAATTACTTTAGACGCGTTCTGTTCTAATTCTTCTTTTACACTCTGAGTAATCTTGCTTACAGTATCGGCTGCTACTTTCTTAGCCTGTTCTTTAGCTAAATTATGCTGATCCTGTACAGATTGCTGTAATTGTTCTTTAACACTTTGTGTTAACTCGTTTACAGCTTTTTTGGCAACTTCTTTTGCCTGCTGTGATGCAAGATCATTCTGAGATTTTATGCTCTGCTCAATAGCAGCTTTAATTGCCTCAGATACGGTCTGTTTAGTGCTTAAATTTACATCTGCAATCTGAGATTTAACACTTTCACTAAGCTCTTTTACTGCATTTGCAGCAACTTCTTTTGCTGTATTCTGACTTGCCTCAAGCTGAGACTTTACAGTTTCCTTTAAAGCCTCTTTTACTGCCTCAAGAGCAATTTCTTTAATCTTGTCAGCTGTAATTGCTTCACTTTGAGTAGCTTTAGGGGCAGTCTCTTGAGGAATTTCCTTTGAATTAACATTTTGTGTTAATTCTCTGTCAAGATTCTCAATCTGTTTTGCATCTACTGTTACAGTATTGTTCTGTCTTGATGCAGGATCAGGGAGTTTGCCTTCACTTGCAAGACGCTGTCTTTCTTCCCTGAACTGCTGCTGAAGCTTTGCTGCTCTTGCTGATAACTCAGATAGGGTAAGCTCTGATGCGTTCTTGCTCTTAGTGTTTCTTTGTGCACTTACATTAGCTTTGGTGTCAGATACTTCAGATTGAGTCTCCTGTAGAGCAGAATTTGTATCTTTAGCAGGAATTAAATTGCCTTTGCGGGCTGTAATTGCAGCTTTTGCAATTAAATCATGAATTCTTTTTGAGGTTTCCTTTGAAATCTCATCTGATGCTGTAGACTCATCAATAGCTTTAGTCTTGTTCTGTTTAAAGATATCAAGATATGTTGAATCCTGCGGGAAGTCATTTAATGCCTTACGAAGATATCTTGTCATTACCTGAGGGGTAGATGCTGTGGTATCCTTTTGAGTTTTTGTATCGCTCTCAGGTGGTAATGAGTCTAAAACTTCTTTCTGATTACTTTTTACAAAAGCAATAGATGCTGATAACGCATCTTTTGTAGCCTGCTTCTGACGCAGGTTTAAATCTGAATTTGGTGCAAAGACATCACGAATGGATAAATCTCTTTGTAAGCCTGCACCCATGTTTTCATAGTCAGTTAAATTTACTACAGCCTGACAGATGAATTTACCGAGGTTTTTACCTGCAGCACTGCCTTCATTTAATGCTTTTGGAAGATTCTGCAGATTGTTAGTTAATACATTAGATGCATCTTTTGTTCTTACTAACTGATTTTTATTTGATAAATCCTGAGCTACCTGCTCTTGAAGGGCAGGATCACGATTGATAACCTGCGCTGCAAGTTTTCTGTAGTGACTCATCTGGGCACTTGATTCATCGTAATCAATATTTTCTAGGGTGGATTTGTCCTGTATATACCCATTAAGATTGGAGCTTAGCTGATTGAATGTACGAAGATGAGACTCATTTAAGAGACCCTTTTTCTGCGAAATTACACTGATATATGAGGAGCAGGCTTTGCTGTTAATCAATGCGCTCTTTTTTACGGCCGGAGTATCTGAATTTGACTCAGAGGCAGTATTTACTTTGTTATCTGCGCTTGCCTGCGAATTTTTAAATTCTACGTCGAAACTATCCATGGTAGCTATATTCTTTTTTTAGTGTATATACAATGTTTATATAATAACAAAAAACACGCCATTAAGATTCTTGTTTATTCACGCTTTTTGCTAATATTTAGCACATATTTTCATCAAAAGATTAATTTTGCACCAAATTAGATGAATTAAGGACTTATATTTAGATATATCAGCAAAAAATAAGATTATATATTCAAAGAAAGTGCATATACAGACTGAATTTTGTAAAATGAGAACAGATCTTTTAAAGGAACACATATGCCTATTTTAAAGTTGTTATTAGTAAGCTTACCATTGGTTATAGCGTCATTTTGTTCAAGTCAAGCTATTGCCGCACACTCATCCTACAGCCCAATGGCCCCAAGACAGATTAGTGTTAAGGCAAGAGAGCAGGATTATTCGTATGGTCTTACAGTTTTACCTGGTAATTCCATTGACTCAATTGAATGGGTAAACCGTAATGTAGGCTGGAAAATTAACTATGTGATTTTAGATGGCTATATTTTAAGACCTGTAGCTCACGCTTATGCAAAGTTACCTGAGTTTTCACGTACAGGTGTGCATAATTTCTTCTCAAACATTACAGATCTTAATAACACTTTGAATAACCTTTTATACGCAGAGTTTTCAAACAGTGGTGTTTCTTTAAGCCGTTTCTGTATCAACTCAACCGTTGGTGTTTTAGGTCTATTTGATGTGGCCTCAGCTCTTGGTATTGAGAAAAAAGAACTTTCAATGAACACCTTATTGGGTAAATACGGTGTTGATCAGGGTGCTTATCTTATGGTTCCTGGCATGGGCCCTGCTACTGAGCGTTCATTAAATGCAAGTGCAATTGATAAGTGGCCATATTATTTTATTACTCCATGGGGAGCAATTGCCTGCTTTGTTGTCAACGGTGTTGATGAGCGTTCACGCTTAATCCCACAAGAGGAGCTTATCGACAAGTCTATTGATTCATACGCTCAGTTAAAACAGGTTTATCTGATGTATCAGGAAGGTAAGGTAAATCCTGAGTCTTCAATGCAGAATAAAGAAGATAAGAATATTGACGAGTATTTAGACGAGATTGATTCTCTATGATTATAAAAGATTTAGAAGACATCAGAAATAAGATTGATGATAACGATAGAGAAATCATCACATTATTAAAAAAGCGCCAGGATCTGGTAAAACAGGCTGCTGTTGCTAAAAAGAATTTAGGTCTTAGCGCCTACTCTCAGGATAGAGAGGCTTATGTTTTATCTCACTGTGAGGAGCTTGCTTTAGAAAACGAGTTACCTAAAGGCTTTTTAAAGGATGTCATGAAGAGAGTTTTACGCGAGTCCTATAAACTCTGTTCAGGAACTGATTTTAATTTTCCTCGCATGTTAAAAGAAGATGGCGACGTGGTTATCGTAGGCGGTAACGGCGGTATGGGCAGGATCTTTGCAAACTACTTTGAAAACTCAGGATATAAGGTATTCTCCTTTGGTCACAGAGGCTGGGATAAGGCTCCTGAATATCTTAAAAGCGCAAAGATTGTAATTGTTTCAGTGCCTATTGATATCACTATCGATATCATTAAAAAGCTCTCACCGATGCTGCGTGAGGATCAGATTTTATGCGATTTCACCTCTGTTAAAGCTCCTATAGTTGAGGCGATGATGAAATACCATAAAGGTCCTGTATTAGGTTTACACCCAATGTTCGGACCTGATGTAAAGAGCCTTGTAAAACAGGTTGTAGTAACAGTTCCAGAGCGCGATGAAAAAGCATCTGAGTTTTTAGTTGAGCAGCTTCGAATCTGGGGAGCTACCATCTGTAAATGCTCTGCTAAAGAGCATGATGATGCTATGGCTATCATTCAGGCTTTACGTCATTTCAGTACCTACAGTTATGGTACCTTCCTGCAGAAGTTAGCACCTGATTTGGAGAAACTAAAATCACTGTCATCTCCAATTTACAGATTAGAGCTGATGATGGTGGGCCGTTTATTTGCTCAGGATCCGCGCTTATATGCTGACATTATCATGTCATCAAAGCATAACTCTGATCTGATTGAGAATTTTGTAAACAGCATTAAAGCAGAGCTTGAAGTTGTAAAAAACGCTGATGTCGATACCTTTACAGAGCGCTTTTTAAAGACAAGAGATTTCTTTGGTAAATTTGCAGAGGAGTCTTTAGCTGAGAGCGGCAGTATTCTAGCAAAACTACAGGATGAGAGAAAATAATGCTCGGTAAAATCATTAAAATTACAGCAATCACTGCGATAGTTTTAATCTTACTTTTAGTATCGTTTTGTGTTGTTTCAAGTTTAATGATTGATGACTTTGTACAGAAGGGCATAAACAGGTTCAATCAAAAACAGCATGATATTGAGCTTACTTATGCCCCTTCTAGCAAAGATTTTTTGCATAAGTCCGGAAGACTTGATGTGGTGATAAAAAAGAACAGAGAACCTTTTTTATCTGCAAGTTTTGTGACCATCCTTGATATCTCTCTTACTGATGTACATTTAGCTTTTAAAAAAATAGATGGTGCAGGTAACATTGACGATTTCATAAAAAAACTTAATTTGCCTTTAATTAAGATCACAGGAAGCGTTGATGTCTTTCCTTTAAAGCTCAGTGCCATAGCAAAAGTTAAAACTCATCCTTTTTCAATTCCGCTTGAGGAGAGTGCCTGCTCTATAGGTGAGACAGAGCTTCTGGCAACAGCAAGAAACCTTACAAATCCAAAACTGCAGTATCTGTTCTCAGGTGTTATATGCAAGGGCAACACTCTATACAATGCAAGAAACTCCTTTGATGTATCGCTAAAAGATCTTGCTATTAAGATTGAACCTACAATCGATCTTAAAAAGAAAAAGGCAAATTTAAATGCTCTAGATGTAAGTTTTGCCTCGCTTGATGCAACAGCATCTACCATTTATCTTATAGGTTTTAGCCCTTCTGATAATGTAAAAGACAAATCTCTTCGTGATAGTTTTAAGGCTGACAATTTCCATGTGAATCTTGAGCTTTCAAAAGCATCACAAAAAGACTATTTCTCACTTTCAAGCTATGGCTCTGTAAATCTTCTGATGGCATTCCCATACATTAAGAACAATCAGATCCAGACTTATAACGATCTGACTGACTTAAAATACAATGTTGATATTGATGCCTTTAATTTAAAAGAGCTTATTAGCTTTGTAAAAGAGCCGGAGAGCTTCTCAAATCCAGTAGAGAGGATTTTATCTCCTAGCTTTAATGTGAACCTAAAGGAGCTTAGCTTTAAAAACTCAGGTATGAAGGCACAGTTTAGAACTAATACCAATCTTCTGATGCATCAGGGAAAGGTTAAGTTAGATAGCGTTGCAGTTAATGGCTATGCTAAGGTTGAAAAAGATCTGGTTACACTTTATCTTCAGGATCAGTACAAGATGGCCTTTAGAGATCTGATTGAGAAAGGTGCCATTGTAGATGCTGGCAATAACTATAAGACTTCATTTAATTTTGCACATCGCAGATTTTATATGAATGACATTCTGGTAAACAATCTTGATAATCAAAACGTCAGTGATAACAGCTCTACTGATTTGCAAATTGATAACTAAGTAATGGTGTATATAATTAAAATTAAAAGGTTTTGCTAATTAAATAATAAGGATTTATATGAGAATTATTTTATATATTGCAATGCAGGTTGCCGTACTTCTTTTAGTAAGTATTATCGGTAGCATTCTGTTAAATTTATTTGGTATTCAGATCTCTGGCAGTGATTACACCTCATTACTGATTATGTGTGCAGTATTTGGCTGTGCAGGCTCTTTAGTATCTTTATTCATGTCAAAGTTCATGTGTAAAAAGAGCTATGGTGTACGTGTAATTACAAATCCACAAACCTCAGAGGAATTATTCCTTGTAAATACAGTTGCTATTCTTTGCCAGAAGGATGGCTTAAAGATGCCTGAGGTTGGTATTTACAATTCACCTGACCCAAACGCTTTTGCAACAGGTGCATCAAAGGATGCTGCATTACTAGCAGTATCAACAGGCCTTTTAAATTCCATGTCTCAGTCTGAGGTGACTGGTGTATTAGGCCATGAGATCTCTCATATTAAAAACGGCGATATGGTAACAATGGCGCTGTTACAGGGCGTATTAAACACCTTTGTATACTTCTTCTCATACGTGGTTACATTTGCCATTATAAATGCAACACGCGGCAATAATAATAACGATAACCGCGACGTATCATTTGGCTCATCTATGATGTTCTATACCATTAACTCTCTAATGCAGATGGTATTCGGTATCGGTGCCACCATGATTTTAATGTGGTTCTCAAGATGGCGTGAGTACAGAGCAGATGCAGGCTCTGCTGATCTTAACGGCAAGCAGTGCATGATTGGTGCTCTTCAGGCTTTAAAACGTGGCGTGCAACCTCAGCAAAATAAGGAAAAAAGCTATATGCAGGCACTGTGTATTAATGGTCCGCTCACAGTTTCAGAATTATTTATGTCTCATCCGCCACTAGATAAAAGAATTGCTGCACTAGAGCAATTATAATAAACAGCAAATGTTTTAGTTTTTTTTAAAGCCATCATATGATGGCTTTTATTATGAGGATCACAAATGAGTATTGATAAGAAAGGTCCTGTAATTGTTGCTGAATTATCAGGCAACCACAATGGTTCTTTAGATAGAGCAATCGAACTTATGGAGCTTGCTCAAGATTGTGGTGCTGATGCAGTTAAAATTCAAACCTACACTGAAGACAGCTTAACTTTAAATTCCACAAGACCTGAGTTTATGTTACACGGAGGTCTCTGGGGAGGTCAGACATATTATGAGCTGTATAAGAAAGCAAAAACCCCAAGAGAGTGGATGAAACCTCTTTTTAATCATGCAAAAGAGCATGGTATATTTTTATTCAGTTCTCCATTCTGCAAGGATGATGTCGACTGCCTAGAAGAAGCGGGCTGTCCTGTTTATAAGATTGCCTCATATGAGCTTAACGATGTACAGCTTATCGATTACTGCGCCTCAAAGGGAAAACCTATGGTTATGTCTACAGGTCTTGCAACTGAAGAGGAAATTCAAAGAGCAGTGGATATCGTACGTTCTCATCATATTGAGGATTTGACCTTATTGCACTGTGAGAGCAGATATCCGGCTGATCCTACCAAATTTAATTTAATGTCTATCCCTTATTTAAAAGAGAAGTTTAACTGTAAGAGCGGCCTATCAAATCATGCGATAGGTGATGAGCTTGATATTGCAGCTATTGCACTTGGTGCGGACATGATTGAAAAGCATTTTACAGATGACAAATCAAAAGGCGGTGTGGACTGTGAGTTCTCTATGGAAACTGCTGATTTGAAGAAACTTGTAAACGATGCAAAGATGGTATCAACATCTCTGGGTGTTAAAGGCGTTCATTTACATGATGATGAATATCCTATGCGTATGGGTAGAAGATCAATTTATCTTGTTAAGAGTCTTAAGAAAGGGGAGATCTTAACAGAAGAACACGTACGCAGTGTACGACCTGCTCTTGGACTTGATCCTTATCTTTTAGATAGAGTACTTGGAAAGGCTGCAAAGATCGATCTTGAAAGTCCAATTCCATTGAAGGCTGAAGATTTTCACTAAGTTATTCTGATTAAATGAGCTCTGCAACTGTGGGGCTTTTTTATAATCGTGAATAAACAAAAAGTCCTGCCGAAGCAGGACTTTTTTATGAATGTGTGCTCAGCATGAGCATTATCTATAGGGTGTGAGTCCCGAAGTTGCCCGCTAACGGGAAAACTTAGCAAAACCGCAAGGTGGTCATGGTGACATGGTAGCTGAAAGAAGCGGATAGCAAAAC
>JAAYPN010000097.1 GCA_012519775.1 Aeromonadales bacterium
AGTTTGACCTTTTAAAATACAAGGATGAGTATCCAGACAGATTATCAATAGGTCAAAGACAAAGAGCGGTATTTTTCAAGACCATCTGTCATAATCCAAAGCTTATTCTTATTGATGAGCCTACATCAGCTTTAGATCCAGAGCATGGCAAACTGCTTTTTGAAACCATGATAAAGGTTTGCAAAGCAAAAGGTGTTTCCTGTCTTGTGGTGACACATGATACAGATCTTGTGGATAGCTTTAGCTTAAAAAAACTATCTTACAATCCTGATGGAAAGTCTAAGGGACAGTTTCTTATAAAGGATGAATAGTATGATTTTAAAGCTTTCTTTTCGTTCTTTATGGTTTGAAAAACTCTTAAACGGGTGTCTTGTAGCGGCCTTGTGCGCCATCATTGCACCTTTATTACTTCTATTCTCATTACGCTATGGCATTGTTACTAATCTTCAGGATAATCTAAAAAGCGATCCTAGAAATCTTGAGATTAAGATGATGTCAGGCTACAGACTTGATAAGGCATTTTTCGACTCTTTATATAACAATCAGAGTGTTGCCTTTGCAATTCCGCTTACCCGTTCATTGAGTGTGACTGCAAATATCAACTTCAACGGCAGAAATGTATTAAACCTCGATACACTGCCTACAAAAGATGGCGATCCTATTGTGCTAAAAAGCGGTATTAAAGGCACTTTATCACAAGGTGAGGCTTATTTATCTGAAACCTTAGTTGATGATCTTAAGATGCATACAGGCGATGAGTTCAGATTTGTCATCAGCAGAACCAAAAACGGTCAGCATGAGAACGCTGTAATTAAATTAAAGTTAAAGGGAATCATCAAAAAAGAGTATCTGCCATATAAGAGTGTCATGGTGGATTTTCAGACTTTAATTTATATGGAGGATTATCGTGACGGCTATAATCCGCCAGTATTCTCTGATGGAACATCTTTAAATACAGAAAGAAACTACTTTGCCAAAGCCAGAATCTATGTAAAGACTTTAGATGATGTGGAAGTGGTGTCAAAACAGTTACGTGCTAATTACTCAATTTCAGATAAGCTCTCTAAAATTGAAGAGCTAAAGGCTATCTCAAGAGTATTAAACTTTGTGTTTCTTTTAGTTGCCTCAACCTCAATAACAGGCGGCATCATTGCAGTCTTCGGTCTAGTCTATACCAATCTTACCAGGCAGGAAAAGAGCTTTGCGCTTTTAATGCTGACAGGTGTAAAGCGTTTTAGAATTCTTCTGATAATCTGCATTGAGTATTTTGTACTTTCACTTATTGCATATTTTATTTCCTATTTAATTTATTTTGTGGCGATGACCTACTTTAATGCCCACTTTGAAAATCTGCTTGGCAAAAACACTTTAGTAAGTACTTTAAATTATCAGCATCTTTTATGTGGTTTTGCCCTTGTATGTGTGGCAACTTTAATTGTAAGTGCACTTATCTGCAGATTTAAGATCTTCAGAATAAAGATAGCCGACTGCTTAAGAGCTCTATAGGTTTTATATGAAAAAATCTCTTTTATCTGTATGTTTGACTATGGCGATAGCATTTAGTGCCAGTGCGCAGGATGTACAGAAGATTTTCAATCCTAATCCTTTAAAGGATGATGTTGTGCTTTCAACTCCTTGTAACGGACTAATGGTGTTTCGAAAGGTCTACACCTCACAGGATAAGCAGAAATTAAAGGATAAATCCTTTAAATCAGGCTCTGCAGATAATCCATCTCCAATGGCACAGAATCCGAATCTGCGTTACATCCAGGGCGCTTTTCATGATAAGGACGGATTCTTCTATCTGATTTCAAAATATGAACTGATGCAGGGACAGTATTTGGCTATTACAAATCCTGACAAGTGTCCTTCATTTAATATGAAATCAAGAATGCCAATGGTAAATATCTCCTATTTTGAGGCGGTAAATGCTGCTCATGATTACTCTTTGTATTTAATGGGAGCAAAAGATGCCTACACTTATGAAGGTCAGAAAGCCTTTGCAAGACTTCCAACCGATGAGGAGTGGGAGTATGCTTGCCGTGGCGGTAACAAGGTAACCCAAAGTGAGTTTGAGGCAAATCTGCCTCCTATGGAGAACTCTGATTTAGGTGCCTATGCCTGGTATCAGGGCGCACAGAGCGCGAATGGAAAACTTCAGGTTGCAGGTTTGAAAAAGCCAAATCCACTAGGCATTTTTGATATGTTAGGTAATGCTCAGGAGATGACACTAGAGCCATTTAAGGCTGTAAGAACAGGACGTCTTTTAGGACAGGCAGGTGCTCTTACCGTACATGGTGGCAGCTATTTAACCAATAAGGATGCCATTACATCATCACTTCGTGCCGAGCGTAATCTGTATGTAAACAACTCTGATTTAAAGGCAAAGGATACAGGTACCCGTTTTGTATTAGGTCTTGCTGTTGTAAATTCCATGAAAGAGGCTAAAGAATTAAATGCCCAGGTTGAAGCTTTAGGTGATGGCGAGGATTCAGATAACAACGCATTAAAGGGCGCCTCCCAGAAGATTGCAAAAATCCAGGCACAAAATAAAAAGGACAATGAGGAATTTCAAAAGCAAAAGGCAATGCTTCAGGAGAAAAATGAAAAACTAAACTCCGATAAGACCTCATTAGAGCAGAAAAATGAACAGTTAAACGAGCTTAACAGTTCACTCACCAAGTTAAATGACAGCTTAACCAAATCAAACGAGGAGCTTACAAAGCAGCTTGGTAGTTTAAAAGAAGGCGTAGAGCAGGCTAATGCACAGCGCCAGAATATGCAGGATGTTGCAATTACTGCAAATCTAAGATTAGGCGGATTCCTATGTAAGACCATAGGTGATGAGTTTTTGGCCATCAATTACTTTTTAAATTTAAAAAAAGTAACACAAAGTCAGTGTGATTCAGGAAATAAAGGCTCATGTCCTCATGTAAAGACAGCAGAGTCTAATCTTGCGCTTCACAATGAGAATATGCGTATTATTACAACCTATTATGGTGACACTATGGCAAATGCTGTAGCTAACTATGGCATTAAGAATTTTAAAGATCAGCTGGCAAACGCTAAAGCTGCCTTTGGCAGTAAAGGCGATGATTACAGTGATTTTATCGAACAGTACTATAAGCATCTTAGTGAGTATAAAAAACTTTCAAAGGATGCCACAAAGAATAAGAAATACTGGTCTTTAAGCTGTAAAAATGTTTCTGCAAAAGAAGATAAGTAAAAGATATGCTCAGATTATATAGAGAAAACAAAAACAACGTTAACTCAAAGCTTATTGAGTTATCCTTTAAAAGCAACAGCTGGATTGAAGAGATCACAAAGCAGTTAGGTCCTGAATATGCTGCTGTATACGCTTTTCCAAAACTTGATGATGATTACATAAACTTCTACACCACAAGAAGCGGTGAGTTTGATTTGGTTGACTCAAACAACAGAGAATTCTATGCACCACTTGTAAAAGCATATAAAACCAATGTGCAGAAGGTTCTAGATTTTCTGTCATCATCAAAACCATTATTAAATCCATCTCTTGAAAGCTCAAGAAAAGATCTGCATGACATTATTGAAAACGCAGAAAGAATTTATGTGGTAAATAAGAATGTATGCGTAGGTTTAAACTCAGGAACAGCTCCAATAAAGCCTGCTGTAATTCCTGCGGCAGCAGCTGTCCCTCCTATTGTAGCTACTCCAGTTGCAAAGCGTGGCTGTTTATTCCCATTCTTATTGCTTCTTTTACTTTTATTACTGCTTTTAGCATTACTGTGGTGGTTCTTTTTAAGACCATGGCCTTTTAATCTGTTTGATAAAGGCTTTGAAGCACCTATTGTAGCTGAAAAGGTAGTTGAAGAGCCAAAGGAGGCTGACCCACTTCCTACTGTTGAAGAGCCAAAGGTAGTACCTGCTGACGATGAGGATGCTAAAAAGGCACAGTTAGAAGCAGAGGAAAAAGCAAAGGTAGAGGCTGAAGCTAAAGCAAAGGCAGAGGCTGAAGCTAAGGCCAAAGCTGAAGCAGAGGCTAAAGCAAAGGCAGAGGCTGAAGCTAAAGCAAAAGAGCTTGCAGCACTAAAGGCTAAAAAAGCAGCTGAAGAGAAGGCTAAAAAGGAAGCTGAGCAAAAGGCACTTAATGCCAATAAGATCCCAAAGTGTAAGACTCTAAAAGAGGAAGGCAAGATGCCTCAGATGGCAATTGCTCTTGATGGCTCACAATCCATGCTTTTAGATTATGGTTCTTCCAACAGAATTATAGCAGCTAAGACTGCAGCTAAAAATCTTGTCAACTCAACAGACAAGAATGTAAAAATTGGATTTATTGAGATTAACGGCTGTCCTGTATCTAAAAACAGAGGCTTTTATGAGCCACACCAGAGACAGGCTCTACTTGGCAGTATCGATGGTATAAATCCATTCAGATATGATGGCAAGACACCTTTAGTTAACGGTTTAGAGCAGCTTAGCAGCATGCTAGATGGTGTAAACAGCGATGCTGTAGGTATTTTAATTTCAGATGGTGAGGATACCTGTCCTTTCACTGCAAATATGAATGTCTGCTCTGTAGCAAGAAACATTCATGCAAAGAAACCTAAACTTAAGATCCACACCATTTTAATTGGCGATGATATTGATAGTGCTGCATGTATTGCAAATATTACAGGCGGTAAGGTCTTTAAACCAAGAGATGCAAATCAGATCAACACTTTTGTAAAAGAAGCTGGTGCTTCAATGAAAAAAGTGTGTGAATAAAACAAAAAATAAACATATATATATAAAGTGGATTAAAATATATATAGTAAAGTATACCTAACAAAGGATAGAACATGGCAAGTAAGCTATTAAACAGAGGCGAGTTAATCAACTACAAGGCAGTTGGTGTAGATGGCGTGATAGTCTGGCAGAAAGCAGATGCCTTTATCAATTCTATTAAAAACTCAAGTGAACTAGGTCCAAAGATTGCTGAGTATCTTGCAGTACCTAGTTTTACACAGGATGCCTCAAAGGTAGACTGGTATATTCCTTTTGCCTCAAAAAACGGCGATGGTCAGTATGACGTGGTTACATGGCAGGCTGCATCTTTTGATGAGAAGAGAAAAGCACTTTCAGAGCTTAAGGTATTCAATCAGAAACTTTTAGATTATGGACTTAATCTTGAGGCCCGTTCTATTACCTCAAATGACAAGCTTTATGCTCACTTTTTAATCGGTGCAGACGGTAACAAGAATCTGCCTGCAATTGAATATCCAAATGAAAACTGTCTTTTCATTGTAGACGGCCGTCCTGTTATTACCTTCTGGGGCTTTTATGGTGAGGATGGAAAGACCTACAGAACCCCATTTACAAGAGCTCAGAACTCTCTAATTGCAGCAGAGGCGGCACCTGTTCCTGCAGTTCCTGTAGCAACTACAGCTGCAGCAACAGCAGCTGCAGCAACAGCAGGTGCTGCAACTGCTGGCGTTGTAGCTACAGAGAGCTTTTGGTGCCGTCACAAGTGGTGTTTTCTTTTAGGATTGCCATTACTTTTATTATTACTTGCACTTTTATTGTATTTACTATGGTGGTGGCTGTTTGCAAGAAATCTTCCACTCTTTAAGGTATATCCTGATCTTGCAAATCTTGATTTTAATAAGGGCGTGGTAACAGAATCTCCTATTCCAAATGTTACAGCAACCGATCTTGCTCTTCCAAATCTGGAGACAACAATTCCATTAGTTGATACCGATGGCCACGTAGTTTATCCAAATGCACTTCTTGAAGAATCAGACGCTCCAATAGAAGATGCTGTAGTTCCAGCTGATGATGCCAACACTCCTATAGTTGACCCTAATGATGAAGCTAATACTCCGATTGATGAGCCAAAAGATGATGGCAAGCTACCAAACGTCGATGATCTTAATTCATTAGATAAGAGCAAGGATGGTCCTGCTTTATCAAATGAGGATTTAAACAGCAATGATATTTCAAAGCTAAATGGAGTCTGGAAGGTAAACTCAAACATTGTTGATAGAGATACCAACAAGCCATTACAGCTTCAGTATGACTTTAAAGACGGTGAGGGTACTGCAACAATTACCACCAAGAGCGGTGTTAAGTGCAGAGGTCCTGTAAAGGGCGGATTATCAGGTGGTGCCTTATCAATTGACTCAGAGTCAGAGGCAGAATGTACTGACGGCTCAGTTTACAATATGCCATCTGTAAAGTGTAAGCCTGGCGAAAATGGTAACTCAAACTGCGTATCTACCTATAAGTCTTCAAAGTCTAATAATGGTAAAGAATACGAATTTATGATGAATTTACACAGATAATCAAAAGGAGAGAGAGGTATGAGAATTAAAACCACTCTAACAGCTGTTGCTCTTGGTTTAACCGTAATGCTAAATGGCTGTTCATCAACTGGTGGCGAGAGTGCTGATCTTGATAAGGTAAGTCCAACTTTAAAGAAGGATAATGCCGTATTTTTCAGTCAGTCAGGCGCTGGTGCCTGTGCTGTTGGTGCGCTGACAGGCGTGGCAGCATGTTTACTATCAGATGTCGATGATAAGATAGCCTGTGCCTTAATTGCTGCTTTTGGCGGCTGTGCGGTTGCTATGACAGCAAACTATGCTTTAGACAAAATCAGATCTGATTACCATAATTTAGAAGATCAGTTAGATGCAACTAAAGATATTGTGCAAAAAGATCTTGATACTACCAAAAATCTTGAAGCTAACGTAAATGAAACCCTAAAGGGGGATGAAGAGGAAGTTGCAAGAATTGAGCAGAATATCAAGGATGGCAAGATGAACGTTTCTGCTTTAGAGAAGAAAGCAGAAGAGATGGAAAACAACAATAACTTCATCAAGACCAACATTGCAGTAGCTCAGCAGCATCTTTCCGACTATAAAAAGGCAGCTGAAGAGTTTAGATCAATTTCAAGTAACGGTACTCAGGAGCAGAAGGAAAAGCAGATCGAGCTTGATGCTAAGGTTGAAGAGACTCAGAATACCATCAACAGCTTACTTGAGAGTAGTGCAGCATATGCAGCAAACACAGCTCACGTAAAGCAGAGAGTAAGGGAAATTTCAGGAAGCTAATTTATGAAGAATTTAAAATTAAAGGCATTGGCAGTTGTAATGCCTTTGATGCTGACAGCATGTACCACTACACCTGATGAGTGCGATCCTACAGGTGATCCAAGTATGCTTGCAAAGTTAGGCTGTGTGGTATCAGGTTCATATCAGAAGAGAGTTGAGGTAAAACAGCAGGAAATCAAATCTCTTCGTGAAGAGCAGCAGAAGTCTTTAAACAGTGTTTTAGAGCTTGAAAAGAACCGTTCACAGATGATTGCAGACAGAGCATACCGTCTAAAGCAGTTAGATAAGATCCAGTCTCAGATTGATGATTTAAGAGTAAGTCTAAAACAAAAAGGAGCTTTAAATAAGACTCTTGAGACTAAGCTTGCTAATCTGCAGAAGGCAAAGGACGATTATGCAAATATGAGTGCTAACGCCTCTACAATGGAGAATCGTCAGAAAGAGCGCGAGCTTGAAACTCAGCAGAAGAATCTTAATGAAACAATCGCCGCTATGGTTGGCTCAAATAATCAGACAAGTGACGATGAAACCCTAGATTCAATCTTTAACTAAAATTAAGTCTTGTTGCAGATTTTTACCTTTAAAAATCTGCAACTTTTGGTAAAATAGACGCAAATTTTTTAACGTTGAAAAAGTATTATGCAAGAGTCTATTTTACGTAAGCTAGAAGCGCTTGTAGAGCGTCATCAGGAAGTAGAGCAGTTACTAAGCCTGGCTGAAGTAATTGCCGATCAGGATAAATTCCGTGATTTAAACCGAGAGTATTCCCAACTTCAGGTTACTGTTACCACATACAAACAATACACCACTGCTGTTTCTGATTTAGAAGAAATGGAAATCATGCTAAATGGCGATGATCCAGATATGCAGGAAATGGCAAAAGAAGAAATCGAACCTACCCGTGAAAAGGTAACCACTCTAGAGCACGAGCTGCAGTTATTATTACTACCTCACGACAAGCGTGATGACTGTAACTGCTTCCTTGAAATCCGTGCCGGTACCGGTGGTGATGAAGCCTGTCTTTTTGCAGGCGATCTATTCAAGATGTACACCCACTATGTAGAGTCAAAAGGCTGGAAGCTTGAAGTTGTATCTCTATCAGAGGGTGAAATGGGCGGTTTTAAAGAGTTAATCGCTAAGATGTCTGGTGAAGGTGCCTACGGTTATATGAAGTTTGAGTCAGGTGGTCACCGTGTACAGCGTGTTCCTGCAACTGAAACTCAGGGCCGTGTACATACCTCAGCATGTACTGTAATGGTTTTACCTGAAATTCCACCTGCAGAAGCTCCGGTTATCAATCCAGCTGATTTACGTGTTGATACCTACCGTGCATCAGGTGCCGGTGGTCAGCACATTAACAAGACTGATTCTGCTATTCGTGTTACTCACTTACCAACAGGTATCGTAGTTGAGTGTCAGGATGAGCGTTCTCAGCATCAGAACAGAGCACGAGCAATGGAAGTTCTATATTCACGTTTAGCTCAGTTAGAAGAGGACAAGCGTAACGCACAGGAAACTCAGATGCGTCACAGCATTCTATCTTCAGGCGCTCGCTCTGACCGTATCAGAACCTATAACTTCCCACAGGGTCGTATCACTGAACACCGTATCAATCTGACTGTTTACAGATTAGATGAAGTATTAAGCGGTAATCTTGATTTAATCTTAAAGCCTGTTATCGAGGAGTTCAAGGCCGAGCAGCTTGCTGCTATGGCAACTCAAGGTGCTCTTTAATGGCAACCTTAGGAGAGATCCTAAAAAGCGCTAGGCAAAAGCTTAGCGCTTCTAATATAGAGTCAGCATCACTTGATGCAACCCTGATTCTTTCCTTCCTTACAAACTATTCTAAAGTTTCCCTGTTAATTCATGACGACGATGAAGTCAGTGATGATTTAAAGGACAGATACTTTTCTTTAATTGATAAAAGAGCATCAGGTTATCCTACAGCCTATATCTTAGGTTATAAGGAGTTCTGGGGATTAAAACTTAATGTAAATGAGAGTACCCTGATCCCACGTCCTGATACTGAAACTCTAGTCGAGGCAGCCCTTAATGCCAAGGTCAAAGGTAAAGTACTTGATCTTGGAACAGGAAGCGGTGCCATTATCCTTGCTTTAAAAAGTGAATATAAAGATGACATTGAAGCCTTTGCCTCGGATATGTCTGAAGATGCCCTTTTTGTTGCCAGAGAAAACGCTAAAAGCCTTAATCTTGATGTAGAGTTTATCCATTCAGACTGGTTTTTGAATATCCCTAAAGAGAAGTTCTCACTAATCGTATCTAACCCGCCTTATATTAGAGACGATGATGAGCATCTTAATAAAACCTCACTTCCTTTTGAGCCTATTACAGCCTTAACCTCAGGTTTAGATGGTGGCGATGATATCCGTATTATCTGTAAAAATGCTAAAGACTATCTAAAAGAAGGCGCTATGCTTATGGTAGAGCATGGATATGATCAGGGGCTTTTAATTTCGAATATCTTTAAAGAGAACGGCTATAGAGATGTTTGTACTCTTAAAGATTTAGGTGGTAATGACAGAGTGACTTTAGGCTGCTTTTGTACAAAATAAAACGGCACTATAAATAGTGCCGCTAAAATCCTTATGTTTGTTTGATTTTATGACTAGGTCAACTTTGAACATTATAATTTTCTAGAGAAATAAATAGTTTGAATTGCGTCAATTTTTGTTAAAGAAAATGTAAAAAATAAGAAAAGTTGCACCAAAAAACTCTTAATATTCAATATATTCAGCAAATTAAAACAATATCTTTTGAAAATGAGTTGTCAGTCTTATTTTAGCTACATAGAAAGCAAATAATTAACACAAAATATACGCAATACAGTAAACTATTCGGACAAATGTATTAAAGGTAGAATAACTAAGGATCACTGATGTCTAATAAGTTAAGTAAGAAGGATATTAAACTTAGAAAGGCTAAGAGTGCAATTGCAAAAACAACACCATTTACAGGCGCACTTAGAATCGCCAAAATCCTAGAAGATGATCAGCTGTTTGCCGGTATTATCGGTTTATCTGTTGCTGAGATTTTAAGAATTATTGAAAAGGGTGAGGCTCCTAAAGATAACTCATTCTCCCGTTTTATTGCTGTTGTATGCAATGAGAAACAGGAGACTATCAAGAGACTGTATCCAAACGCCATTGCTAAGCCATACAAAATCCCAAGCCTATGCATCTGTGTAATGCAGATCTTAGACAATGCAAAACTTCTGACAGGCGTTAGCGCTCCACTTGTTCCTACACTTATCGATGATAAGATCACCATTGATATTCACACTGAGCCTGAAAAGGTTGAGGTAACAGAGGAAGGCAAGAACTACATCAATACAGCAAGTTCATTTTGCAGTCTGTTTACCCAGGTTCAGAACTATGGTCCTAACTTTGCAAATCTGCTTATAAAAACTGTAGGCGCAATGTTAGATAGACTAAAGTCAGAGGAAAAGTAAAAGTCTTCAAAACAGCAAAGTAAAAACTACCTCATTACTCCAAAAGTTTTTATTTTTGCTGTTTATCCTGAGCATTCATGTTTTTTTTCTTGATATAATGAGATTAAATTAAATATAAGGAATGTCCATGCCTCAAGAAGCCAGAAGTCGCAGTAAAACCAGGTTGTCAAAGTACGAATGTGCTTTACAGCTACAGGAGATCCTGCACAAGAGCAACATTACTCCTGTGATGACTATGGTTATTTTTGAGTTTCTTGAAGATATCATAGAAAAGCGGGTTACTATCGATCCTACAATCTATGAGCATATTGAAGATCTTTTTGCAGAAAAGATCCGTCTTGCAATCTACGGTGAAAGAGCTGAAGCAATCATTCATGCAAAAGCAAAAGCGTACCTTATTGTTCTATTAGAAATAACACATCATGCAAATCTTTTAACAGGAATTGGTGTAGAACTGCAGAATCTTAGAGCTATTACTCAGACTAAGGTTTATGTAAAGCTCGATCCTAAAAAGGTTAAGGTAACTAAAGAGGGCATTGATTTTATAAAAGCAGTGGAAGAGATCCGCGAGAAGAAACTTCAGGGAGATTCTCTTGTAGGTAAGCTTGAAGAAGTTACCATGGACAGAGTGGCTGCCATTGTAAACAAATACATGCCAAAAGTTGATAAAGAATACGAAGATGTAATTGTTATCGACACTGTGCAGGCCTAAAACTCAATTCAAATAAGAAGAGGTGCAAAAACATCAGGAGCTCTGCTACTTCTTTCTTAGCCTAAAACTCAATTCAAATAAGAAGAGGTGCAAAAGCACCTCTAAAATCAAAAATTAAAATGTGACTAAGCCAGTGGTAGGTTAGTGATATCTGTATTCTGTTTCTTTTTAAAGCCTGCAAACAGCTCAATGGTAGCTTCAGGACCGTATCTGTTAGCACCTAAAGTTCCCTTTGTTGCAAGGATCACGATAGGCACAATCAGTAGAAAAAGAACTGCGATGATTTAGTAGATAATAGCACCTATAAACAAGCTGGAGAATAACGCTAAGTGCAAACACTTTTCTTCTAAACGTTGAACACTTAGCGTTTAAAGGTTGAACAGTTTTTCAGCTAAACGTTGAACAATTTTAGCCTAATTTTATATCCTTCCTTTTATTTA
>JAAYPN010000016.1 GCA_012519775.1 Aeromonadales bacterium
GCCTTATCCACATATTATGCCTAAGATGATTTCTGTTCGTCGGACCAGAGTTTTGCTATCCGCTTCTTTCAGCTACCATGTCACCATGACCACCTTGCGGTTTTGCTAAGTTTTCCCGTTAGCGGGCGACTTCGGGACTCACACCCTATAGATAATGCTCATGCTGAGCACACTAAGAAAAAGGCATGTATCAACATGCCTTACTTTTTTAAACTGGCTTATGGCATTAACCATAAGCCTTTTATTTGATTAGCGCAGAATTGCAGGTAAATTCTGAACATCACAGGTCTTTAATAAGGCACGTAGTACCTTAGGATTACCTGCTACGATGTTACCGCTCTGAACATAGTTTGGCTCGCCAACGAAATCAGTTACGATACCACCAGCCTCACGAACGATTAAATCACCAGCTGCAAAATCCCATGCCTTAAGACCCTGCTCTAGGTAGCCATCAAAACGACCACATGCAACATAGCATAAGTCTAAGCTTGCACTGCCAGTGCGACGAACATCAGCACAGTTTGAGATTAAACGGGTGAAAAGATTTAGGTATGCTGGCATTCTATCGCGGTATCTTGTAGGGAAAGCAGTACCGATGATAGCACCATCTAATGAATCACGGCTAGCAACACGGATTCTGTGGCCATTTAAAAAAGCACCATCACCGCGAGCTGCTGTAAACATTTCGTTTAGGATTGGATCGAAAACTACACCGATTTCGGTCTTGCCGTTATGACGTAGAGCGATTGAAACTGCACAATGAGCTATACCCTGAACAAAATTTGTGGTTCCGTCAATTGGATCGATAACCCACTGATACTCTGAATCAGGATTACCAACAACACCACCTTCTTCACCAAGGATGCTGTGGTCTCTAAATGATTTTAATAGTGTATCTACAACAACCTTTTCACACTGCTTATCAATTGAGGTTACAAGATCATCTTTGTTCTTTGCAAAAACTTCAAAGTTCTCCTGTTGACCTAAGTTACGAGCAATTAAATTACCAGCAGAGCGTGCAGCACGAGCTGCAATATTAAGCATTGGATGCATCTTTAAATTCCATTTGTAAAAAAGCGACTCACCGTGAGGAGTTATTTCAAAGGTGACAGAATAAACTTTGGTAATTATAATATATTTTGAAGTAAAATTTTTATTCGCCATAAAAAAACAGGAGCAAATATGACAATAAAAAAAGGTTCCTACGAAAAAATCCTTAAAGATCTTAATGATGCAGGTGTAAGTGAGAATCCATTTACCTGGTACTCTCTAATGCTTGGCGTTCTTGCAAAAGGTGTAGAGCCTGGCAACCGTATCTTTTTAAATATCTTCTCAAGTATTTTAAATGATAATCAGCCACTACCAGGCGCTTTAGTTGCCACACTTACAAATATGGCCTTAGACTGCAAAGAAAAGATTGAAAAGGCAGATCAGGATCTGTTTGCTCTTCCTGATGACAGTTTTGAAAAGAAACTGCGTCTGCAGACACTTGCAGATTTATCATATGGTTTAAGTCTTGGTTTAACAGTAAATCCAGAAGATGGCAGTCTAGAGAAAATCACCGACCGTGAGGCATTAGCTGATCTTAACACCATCTCAGAGGTATCAAGAGTTGATACTGAAGCTGAGCTTGATGAGGAAGATCTTGATAATGTTATCGAGTTTATGATTGACGTTACAACAAAGAACTATCAGATCCACCAGAAAGACTAACTAAAATGTCATTTAAGCTTCATTCTCAATATCAGGCTACAGGAGATCAGCCTCAGGCTATCGACGCTCTTGTAAAAGGCTTTTCATCAAGTGACAGGTTTCAGACTCTGCTTGGTGTTACAGGCTCTGGTAAGACTTTTACAATGGCGAATGTCATTGCAAAATTAAATCGTCCTACCATGATTCTGTCTCACAATAAGACATTAGCAGCTCAGCTTTATGGTGAGATGAAAGAATTCTTCCCTGAAAATGCTGTTGAGTATTTTGTATCTTACTATGACTATTATCAGCCAGAGGCATATGTTGCTGCATCCGATACCTATATAGAAAAGGATGCTAAGGTAAACGATCATATTGATCAGATGCGTCTTTCCGCCACAAAAGCACTAATGGAGCGAAAAGACGTTATTGTAGTTTGCTCTGTATCTGCAATCTACGGTTTAGGTGAGCCTGAAACCTATCTGAAAATGATGCTGCATGTCTCCCGCGGTGAACAGATTACCCAGGAGAAAATCACCAAACGACTCTCTGATCTTCAGTATTCAAGAAACGATCTTGGCTTTTGCCGTTCAACATTTAGAGTACGCGGTGATACAATCGATATTTATCCTTCAGATTCTGATGGCTATGCTGTAAGAATTGAAATGTTTGACGATGAGATTGATTCAATAAAAACATTCGATCCGCTGACAGGACAGACACTTCAAACCTTACCAAGAGTAACTATTTTCCCAAAGACTCATTACGTTACTCCTAAAAACATACTTGATAACGCAGTAGAACAAATTAAAGAGGAATTAAACGATCGCTGTGCCTACTTTTTAGAGCATAACAAGCTTTTAGAAGAACAGCGTATCCGTGAACGTACCTCATACGATATTGAAATGATAAATGAGCTTGGCTACTGCTCAGGTATCGAAAACTACTCAAGATACCTTACAGGAAGAAAAGAAGGTGAACCACCTCCTTGTCTTTTTGATTATCTTCCAGAAGACGGTCTTTTAATAATCGATGAGTCACATGTGACAGTACCTCAGATTGGCGCCATGTATAAAGGTGACCGCTCAAGAAAGGAAAACCTTGTTAACTTTGGTTTCAGACTGCCATCTGCATTTGATAACCGTCCTCTTACCTTTGAAGAGTTTAAGGCTCTGCAGCCAAGAACACTCTATGTATCTGCAACCCCAGCTAATCTTGAGTTAAAAGAATCAAGTCAGGTTGTAGAACAGATAATCCGTCCTACAGGACTTTTAGATCCTATTATTGAGGTTCGTCCTGTTGAGTCACAGGTTGATGATGTGATGAGTGAAATCAGAGCATGTGCATCTAGAAATGAAAGAGTTCTTATCACTACTCTTACAAAGAAGATGGCTGAAGAGCTCACCTCATATCTGTCAGATCACGGCATCAGAGTAAGATATCTGCACTCTGATATCGATGCAGTAGAGAGAATGGACATCATCAGAGATTTACGTTTAGGCGAGTTTGACGCCTTAGTTGGAATCAACCTTTTACGTGAAGGTCTTGATATGCCTGAGGTTTCTTTAGTTGCAATATTAGATGCTGATAAGGAAGGTTTCCTGCGCTCAGCCAGATCTTTAATTCAGACTGTAGGTCGTGCTGCAAGAAACGTCAACGGCAAGGCTATCTTCTATGCAGATAAAATGACTGATTCTATGAAAGAGACAATCGAGGTAACTCAAAAACGTCGAGAAATTCAGGAGCAGTACAACAAAGAACATAATATCGTTCCAAAACAAATCGAAAAGAAGATTGTTGATATTATGGAAGTAGCTTTGAATGATACAGCATCATTCAAAGCCCCCGTTGAAAACAGAAAACAGCTAATCTCAAGAAAAGACTGGGAAAAGAAGAACAGCGTAGGCAGAATGTCTGCAAAGGATATTCTAAAGCGTGTTGATGATTTAACCAATCAGATGACAAAGTGTGCCCGCGAACTGAAATTCGAGGAAGCTGCAGCTTTACGTGATGAGATTGCAGATTTAAAACAGGCTCTAATTCTAATGCCAGGTCTAGACGACGAATAAATAAAACTGTTAGCAGGATAATATACAAATTCATTTTTTATCCTGTTAACCGTTAAAAATTCAGTACATCACAAAGCGCATATAAATCAGTTTTAATAAAAATCCTTAATATTTCTTTTGTTTTTCTTATTTTTTATTTTTAAATCTGTTGACAGACCTAAGACTTGTCATTATAATTGTCTGCGTTTTCAAGACTACTTGAAAACATTATTCAAGGTGTTCCTCCTTAGTTCAGTCGGTAGAACGGCGGACTGTTAATCCGTATGTCGCAGGTTCAAGTCCCGCAGGAGGAGCCA
>JAAYPN010000098.1 GCA_012519775.1 Aeromonadales bacterium
ACCACAAGTCCCATATCATATAACATTAAAAGTTAATTTTAAATAGCTAACTTTCTTTTAATGTACTGAATACTATCAGTAATAGTATTGGTGTCGGTAGCAGAGGATGCTGAGGTTACACACTTAAGTCCCTGATACTCGCCATCAATTAGCTCACCATAGCAGGTAAGTGGAAGTACCTGACCTAGGATTTTAAGTCCCATGGACTTTAACTCACGGCAGGTGGCTACGGTGTATTCTGCGCCTTTGGTGTATAGTGCCTGAATATCATGACGTCTTTCTAGGACTTTTTGAACAATCTGGCCGTAGGCAGTTGAGATAATATCAAGAGCCTCCGTCTGAGTACGGTTGGTCTTCAAGAGCATTTCCTGGTATTCCTGAGCAATCTGGCTGTTTACTTCCATATTGTCAGATACAGCAAATGAAATAGGGAATGCATTGAACTTAGTGGTAATTTCATCTACTACACGGTTAATCTCTGCATTACGTCTTTGCTGATCTTCTAATAACTCAAGGTTATGCACAGTAACGATATTAACCTTTTCCTCAAGTCTTAGCATTTCAACCTGAGCTGAAATAAGAGGGTTAACACCACCTACAATACCAAAGATTTTAGCACCTGATGCTGCAACGGCTGCAGACTTGGTTCTCATCACCTTACGTGCAAGGGTTGCTGTAAATGGGCCTGGATCAACAGCAAGGAATTTAATCTTTGATAAAACCACGGCATCAGCAATTAAGTTGATATCCTCCTGAGAGGTGCAGTCAAGCACAATGGCTCTTGTGCCTTCATCTGCTAATTTTTTGATGGTGTTTGCAAGATTCTCTGTACCTTTTAAATACTCTTTTAAATGCAGAGCTTCTGCTTTGTACTGGAATTTTTCAGTAAATAAATCTGCAACACGGCCTGATTCAGCGGGATACAGATCTTCAAGGCCTGCAAGTGATTTCTGCAGTGGCTTGCCATCTACAAGGATATAACCGCCAACATTTGTTCTGTGAAGAGCAGGGAAGGCTGGTACCACGATAGCCACTCTATCTTCATCCCCTAGTGCATCTAAAAGAGCTTGAGTCTCTGCACAGGTATTACCGCGCATGGCAGGATCGATTCTCTTTGCATAAAGTTTTACGTCATCTGATTTTAAAAGACGTGCTGAGGAGAATACCATCTGATAGCTTTGAAGAGCTGTCAGATTTCTTGAATTAGTTGAGTATACAAGGCAGTCGTAGTTCTGAATCTCTGGTGCTTTAAGACCACGGGCACTCATTAAAGAGCAGACACTGTTACCGTTTTTCTCAAGCATTGAACCTACGGCACTACCGCCTGTAATTTCATCTGCAATCACTATACACTGTGGCATTATTATTCTCCTTAACCTAATGATGCAATTTTTGCACGTAGTGTTAATACGCTTGATGGAACAACGCTCATTTCATCAACCCCAAGCTGAATCAGCTTGCCTAGGAACTTCTCATCTGAAGCAAGCTCACCGCAGATACCAACCCAGATACCGGCAGCATGACCGTTTTTGACAGTGGTATCAATTAGTCTTACTACTGCATGGTGATAAGGATTTAAATATTTACCAAGATCGGCATTCTGTCTGTCGGCTGCCAGGGTAAACTGTGTTAAATCGTTAGTACCGATACTAAAGAAATCAACATGTGTTGCAAGTTCATCCGAGATAAGAGCAGCAGCTGGAGTCTCAATCATAATTCCAAGCTCTACATCATCTTTAAATGCAAGCTCCTGATCTTTTAACTCAACTTTGATTTCTTCGATAATACGTTTGGTTTCGACCACTTCTTCAACAGAGGTGATCATAGGGACCATGATGGAGAGATTTCCAAACATGGATGCTCTGTATAAGGCTCTTAACTGAGTTTTAAACAAAGCTCTGTTCTGAAGACAAAGTCTAATGGCTCTAATACCCATAGCAGGGTTGTCCTCAGGTTTTAACATGAAATATTCAGCAGTCTTGTCCGCACCGATATCTAAAGTTCTTATGATAACTTTTTTATCGCCCATGCCCTCTAAAACGCTTTTATAGATATCAAACTGTTCTTCTTCAGTAGGGTAGTCCTGTGACTGCATGTAAATGTATTCACTTCTGAAAAGGCCTATACCCTCGGCATCAGATGCTTTAATCAGATCAATATCGGCAAGTGATCCTGAGTTTGCATAAAGATTTATCTTTCGGCCGTTTCTAGTGAAAGTCTTTTTGCCTCTGAACTCTTCTAAATGAGCCTGCTGAGTATCATCGGTGCGTTTGATTTCTTTGAATCTGGTGACAGTTTTCTCATCAGGATTGATATAAACAGTACCTGAGTTACCATCAACGATTGCAGGAAGACCTTCGTATTCTTTAGATAGAACATCACCTAAACATACGATGGTTGGAATGCCCATGGTTCTTGCAAAGATTGCAGTATGGGAGCGGTTTGAACCACCTGTGGTGATGATACCTGTTACAGTACTCTGATCAAGCTGAACTGTTTCAGATGGAACCAGATCGTCAGCTGCAATAATTACAGGACCGTCGTTTTTAATATCGATGCTCTTGGATTTTAACTTACCAGAGTGCATCATCAGAATTTCGTTGATACGACGTGAGATATCAATAACATCAGCTGCACGACCTCTCATATAGTCGTTATCCATTTCAAGGAACTGTTTCTCAAAACGGTGGGCAACTTTGGTTACTGCGTATTCAGCATTGGTGTGTTCTTCAGTAATAACTTTGTTGATGGATGAAGCATAGTCAGGATCATCTAACATCATCTGGTGGATCTGAAAGACTACAGCGTTTTGTTCACCTAGTTTCTCAATTGAAGCCTCATATAAGGCGGCAAGCTGAGAGATGGCATGTAAACGAGCTTTCTCAAAACGGTCGCATTCAGCGTTCGTATTCTGAACGAAGCTTTTTTCAAGACCTTTTTTAGAGCGTTTTAAAAAACAAATTTTACCAAAGGCAATACCTTTGTTAGCGACAGTACCCTGCAGAACTTTATTTATGGATTTGTTTTCCAAGATAACACCTGAATGTGAATAAAAGATTAAAACTCAACGTCTGATAATGCTGATTATACATGGTTTTTTAAATAAAAACGCTATCAAAAAGGCTGTAATAATAAATGTGCAGTACCGGTCAAAGAAGTATTTTCAAAAGAAGTAAAAGGAAATTTTTTATATTGTTCGGATAGCTCTCTGACGTGGTAAAATAAGCGCAACTTTTTTTGAATGCAATTTAGCAGATAGATTTAATAATTTTGTTTAGAAGTTAAATAACTTTAGGAATACTATGACAGTAAAGACAAGATTTGCACCATCTCCAACCGGTTTCTTACACGTTGGTGGTGCTCGTACAGCATTATTCTCATGGCTATATGCAAGACACTGCAACGGTCAGTTTGTTCTTCGTATTGAAGATACAGACAGAGAACGTTCTACTCAGGAGGCTATTGATGCCATTATCGATTCAATGAAGTGGATCGACCTTAAGTGGGATGAGGGTCCTTACTATCAGACTAAGCGCTTTGATAGATATACCGAGGTTATTAACCAGTTATTAGCTGAAGGTAAAGCTTATAAGTGCTACTGCTCTAAAGAAAGATTAGAGAAGATGCGTGAAGAGCAGATGAAGGCTGGTGTAAAGCCTCGTTATGACGGCCACTGCCGTGATGATCACTCAGAGCACAGCGCTGATGAGCCATACGTAATCCGTTTCCGCAACCCAGATGATGGCGTTGTAGCATTTGACGATATGGTAAAAGGCCATATCGAGTTTCAGAACAGCGAGCTAGATGATTTCATCATTCAGCGTTCTGATGGTACCCCAACCTATAACTTCTGTGTAGTTGTAGATGATTGGGATATGGGTATTACCCACATCATCCGCGGTGATGACCATGTAAACAACACTCCACGTCAGATTAACCTGTACAAGGCATTAGGTGCACCTGTACCTGTATTCTGTCATCTTGCAATGATTCTAGGTGATGACGGTGCCAAGTTATCAAAGCGTCATGGCGCTGTATCAGTAATGCAGTACCGTGAGGACGGCTATCTCCCTGAGGCACTTGTAAACTACCTAGTACGTTTAGGCTGGTCTCATGGCGATCAGGAAATCTTCAGCCGCGAGGAGATGATTAACCTGTTCACTCTTGATGCTATCACCAAGTCAGCATCCGGCTTTAACACCAAGAAGCTTGACTGGTTAAATGCTCACTACATGAAGACACTACCTGCTGAGGAAGTTGCAAAAGAGCTTGTATGGCATTTAAACAGAATCGGTATTACTGATTTATCAAACGGTCCTGAACCAAAGGCTGTAGTTGCAAACTACTGTGAGAGAACCCATACCTTAAAGGAAATGGCTCAGAAGGCTGCATGCTACTATCAGGATATAACAGAGTACGATCCTGCAGGTGTTAAAAAGTGGATGAAAGAAGGCTCAGTTGATGTTCTAAAGGCAGCTCTTGAGGCATTAAAGGCATTACCTGACTGGAACGCCAAGGCAATTGACGAGGGTTTAGAGAACCTTGCAAAGAGCATGGAAATCGGCATGGGTAAGGTGGGGCAGCCACTACGTATTGCTATGACAGGTACAGCTATGTCACCTGGTATTGGCGACACTATGATGCTAGTTGGCCATGAGCGTTCTCTAAAGAGAATTGAGCAGGCTATTGCACACTTTGGTGCATAATAACCAAAAGGATGATGGGGCACGGCCCCATTATCTTAAAGATAAGAAGAATAATTATGAAATATTTAGCTCTGTTAACAGCACTGATGCTTTGTTCATGTTCAAATTTTGAGGTTAAGACAAATCTTGACCCTAGCAATTTCACTGAATATTTTAAGCCATCAAAGGTAACTGAAGTTACAGAAGAGCAACTTGAGAAGATGCCGAACCGCTCTTTAGGTATCGTCAGCGGTCTGTCATGCCAGATTAAAGATGGAGATGCTATTGCTAATGAAGCTGATGCAAGAACAGAGGCCCGTTTAAAGGCTGTTGACAAAGGTGCAAATGCTATTAAGTTTGGCAAGTGTGTCCGTTTAGAGAATACACCTGCATGTAAAGTTTCTGTAACTTGTTATGCTGATGCTTTAGTAGTTGATGAAAAATCTCTGTAATTCGTATAGCCTAGAACCTATAGGCTATATTTCATCTCCTTATAAGGAAAAATTTGCAGTTCCAAGACAGCCAGGTCTTGCACCTGATATCATCTCTACAATCAATTTTTACCCTCCATATAATGACGAACTTGCTTTTATCGGTTTAGAGAGCTTTTCTCACTTACATGTACTATTCTTATTTGATAAAGTAGAGTATACAAAGTTTCGTCCAAAGGTAAGACCTCCAAGACTTGGCGGCAATCAGTCTGTTGGAGTGTTTGCAACACGCTCTCCATTCAGACCGAACAGAATCGGTCTTTCGATTGTGGAAATTAAAAGAATCGTCAAAGAGAAGGGCAAGGTGTCTATTGAGGTAAGCGGTGCTGATCTTGTAGATAACACACCGATTATCGATATTAAGCCATATATTCCTTTTGTGGATGCCAAAGCTGATGCAAAAGGTGGCTTTGCTACAGAGGCCCCAGAACTTCTAAAGGTAAATTATTCTGATGAGGCTTTAGAATTTATAAAGCAACGTGGAGATTTAAAGATAAAGGCAATAGAGCAGTCACTAGCTCAGGATCCTCGTCCTGCCTATAAGGATGATGAAGATCAAAGGCTTTATCAGGCAAGATTATATAATCTTATTATCTCATTTAAAGTTACAGACAATGAGGTGATGGTAGTTAAAGTTGAAGAGGACAAAGCAGATGGATGCTAAGATTAAAGCAAATTATAAACACGTCCTCTTTGATCTTGACGGCACTATTTATGATACAGAGTATGCTTATACTATGGCGCTTTATGATGTTGTTAAAGCCCATGATCCTCATACAAGTGAAACCTATGAGAGCCTGACCCGTTTTATGGGATCATCGGCTAAAGCTACAAATGAAGAGCTTAATTTTCATGAAGAAGATTTTGATGCTATCTCACGTGAGTGGGTAGAGAATCTTCATAAATATGAAGATAGCATAAAAATTTATGATGGCGTTTTAGGCATAATAAAACTCTTAAAAGAAAGAGGAATGAAGCTTGGTATTGTAACCTCACGTTCAAGTACCTATAAGGATATTCTAGGTGAGATTGCAAGCCCTCTGCCAACAGAGCTTAGTCAGTACTTTACCTACAGCATAAGTGCAGCTGATGTAAAAAACGCAAAGCCAGCTCCTGATTCCATATACAGATATATGGAGCTTACAGGTGCTAAAAGAGAAGAGATTTTATTTATCGGCGATACCATGTCAGATGTAACCTGCGCAAAGGATGCTGGAATCGATTTTGGTCTTGCTGTATGGGGCACAAGGCTTTCACAGTCTGTAAGATGTGCTCACTACTTTTTAAATCCATGGGATATTTATAAGGCAGTCTTTTTAACAGACAGTTTAAATTATCAGTGGTACAGATACGCAAAAGAGATACAGGCTATAGGTCAGATAGGCCTTACCTACTGTGAAAACAGATTTGACATTGAGCGTTTTGAAAGATTAAGAGAAATTGCATCCTCCATGATGGCAATGATGACTGACATGCCTTTAGAGAAGGTGAAAGATGCCATCTGCTCTGATAAAGGTTATACCACTCCAAAGATTGACACCAGAGCTGCAGTCTTTAATGAAAAAGGTCAGATCCTTTTAGTAAAAGAGGCCATGTCAGGTCGCTGGTCTTTACCTGGCGGATGGTGCGATGAAGATCAGAGTATTATCTCTAATACTCAAAAAGAGGTATTAGAAGAAGCCGGAATGCAGGTTAAAGTCTCACGCTTTGTAGGAATGCTTGATAAGAGCAAATGGAATATTTCTAAACAGCCATTCCATATTCTTGCATCATTCTGTATCTGCAAAGAAGGTGAAGGACAGTTTAGTCCTAACAGCGAAACTTTAGAGCGCGAGTTTTTTGATTTTGATAGAATTCCAGTAAAAGAATTACGAGTCGGCACCACAACTATTGATCAGATTAGATTGTGTTTTGATGCGTACAGGGCAAAGAGCTGGGTGCCTATTATAGACTAGGAGAAATTATGAAATTTAATATTGACTTACATACACATACAATTGCAAGTGATCATGCATACAGCACTTTAGTTGAATACGTAAATCAGGCCAGAAAAGTTGGCGTAACCATGTTTGCAACAACTGATCATGGACCTGCAGTTTCAGACGGTCCACACCCATGGCACTTTAACAATTTAAAGGTTGTACCACGTATCTGTGATGATGTTGCTGTACTTCGCGGTGCAGAGGCTAATATTAAAGAGAATGGCACTATCGACTTACAAAGTGATCAGCTTAAGAATCTTGATATTGTGCTTGCAGGTCTCCATCCAAACTATAATCCTACAACAGAGGATGAGCACACAAAGTTATATTTAAAGATAATTCAGTCAGGTCTTGTTGATGTGATTTCACATCCTGGCTCTTTTAACTATCCTTGTGATTATGAAACTGTGCTTGCTTGTGCAAAAGAGCATAACGTGGCAATTGAAATCAATTCATCATCTGATGTGAACACCCGCTTTGGTTCACATGACAACTGCGTAAAGATTGCAAATCTCGCTAAAAAGATTGGTAACACCATCTCTTTAGGCTCTGATGCCCACATTTGCTATTACATCGGTAACTTTGATTCTATTATCGAGACCTTAGAAGGTGCAGGAATTAAAGAAGATCAGATCATAAATTCCGATCCTCTAAAGGTATTAGACTTTTTAGAGTCTCGCGGTCATAGCAGAATCGACGAAATTAGAAAACACTTTTCTAAATAATTAAGAACATAAAAAAGGGAGCAGCTGCTCCCTTAATCTAAATTCTCAAATCCGGCTGATTACTTATTTGTACCAAACCACTTCTGGTAGATCTTGTCATAAGTTCCGTCAGCTTTAATCTTCTTTAAGCCATCAGAGATCTTATCAGTTAACTCCTGATTCTTTTTAGAGGTAACAATACCGTACTGCTCGGTGGTGAAATGTTCATTCATCAGGAACAGTTTCTGATTCTTAGAGGTTGAAAGGTAGTACTCAAGTACTGGCTTATCGTTGATAACTGCAACGCATGAGCCTTTGTTAAGCTCCATGAATGACTCAGATGCAGTGTTAAACTGGGTTACTTGAGCACCAGGAATTTTCTCTGCGTACATAGCGCCTGATGTACCAATCTGAGCACAGATCTTCTGACCTTCAAGATCTTTTACAGTCTTAATCTTGTCTTTTTGCTCAATATCAACTAAACCACCTAAACCTGCGTCATAGTATGGCTCGGAGAAGTTAACAATCTTTGCTCTTTCAGCTGTAATGGTAAAACCAGAAATTGCAACGTCCATCTGATTGGTTACAATAGCAGGGATCTGACCGTCAAAAGGCATGCTTGAAATGTTGGTGGTATAGCCTTCAACTTTTGCGATAGCATTGATGATATCAATATCAAAACCTACAAGTTCTGATGTTTTCTGATCCATAAACTCAAAAGGCGCAAAAGAAGGCTCGGTAGATACACGTAAAACCTTTTCATCATTAGCTGAAGCTGCAGCAGATACAGCAGCAATTGTGCAGCCTACTACCATGCTTTTTAAAAAGTTCATAATAACCTCAAAACTAAAATAAGAACTGATACTATAATAGTAATGATATCAATTTAATGCAATTAAATTGCATCAGGTTCAGATAGTGACTGTTTTGATCAGTATTAGTGCGTTGAAAAAAGGAAACACCATGCAGATTGTTCATAGAATTTCAGAGAGAATTGAAAAGTTTTCTGTATACAAATACAACCTAAAACGTTCCCGTGGCATCAGAAATGACTATCAGATGACTGATGGTGATTTAACCTATAAAAGAGGCAGTGTACGTTATCTTAAAGCAGTGCAGAACCTGCATTTAGAGCTGTTTCGTGCCCCTTTGTTCAATTGGCTAGTATGGATATACAGATTCAGGGCAAGTCAGCTGATGTCAGTAGTTGTAGACAAGGATGACAATCTTATAGCCTATGACTTATTCATGTTTCAGCCAACTGAAAAAGATGAAAAGGTAATTCACGAACTGTATGTAGGTGTGGCTCATAAATATCAGGATAAGGGTATTGGTGTAAAGCTAAGAAAGTATTCTGCTCAATGCTATGACAACGGTTATCTAGATGGTATTTCAACGCTTGCAGCCTATGATAACATCAAGGCTTTAAGAACTGCTCAGAAGGCTGGTTTTGCAATCACTAAAGAAAGTGCAAAACCTCGTGCTCACTATCTGTTTAAATATCTGACACGTCGCTACTAATCAAAATAAATCAGGTGGCAATGCCACCTGATCTAATCGATTATTTGGTTACTTTCTTGAACTTCAGACGATGAGGCTGAGCTTCTTCACCAAGATTTGCCTTCTTCCAGGCTTCATACTCAGTATAGTTACCCTCAAAGAAAGATACCTTTCCTTCATCACCGTAATCAAGAATATGAGTTGCGATTCTATCTAGGAACCAGCGGTCATGGGAAATAACCATTGCAGAGCCTGGGAACTCTAACAGGGCATTTTCAAGAGCACGCAAGGTCTCAACATCAAGATCGTTAGTAGGCTCATCAAGTAACAGGAAGTTACCGCCAACCTGCAGAAGTTTTGCAAGCTGTAATCTGCCACGCTCACCACCTGACAAATCGCCAACACGTTTTTGCTGGTCAGTACCGCGGAAGTTGAATCTGCCGATGTAGGCACGAGATGGGATCTCGTATGAACCGACACGCAGAATATCCTGTCCCTGAGAAATCTCCTCATAAACAGTGTTCTCGCTCTTCATCTGATCACGGAACTGTTCAACGTATGCAGTAACCACAGTATCACCTAACTTGATGTTACCGCTGTCAGGAGACTCAATACCAGTGATCATTCTGAACAGAGTAGACTTACCTGCACCGTTAGGACCGATAATACCAACAATAGCACCCTTAGGAATGCTAAATGAAAGATCATCGATAAGAACCTGATCATCATAAGATTTCTTAAGGTTTGTAACCTCAAGAACAGTCTCTCCAAGACGTGGCCCTGGTGGAATATATAATTCGTTGGTTTCGTTACGTGTCTGATACTCAACAGATGACAGCTCTTCAAAGCGGGCCATACGGGCTTTAGATTTAGCATGACGGCCTTTAGCACCCTGACGTACCCACTCAAGCTCTCGCTCGATAGAACGGCGACGTGCTGATTCTGTGCTCTCTTCAATCTGCAGACGCTTGTCTTTCTGGTCAAGCCATGATGAGTAGTTACCTTCCCAAGGAATACCCTCGCCACGGTCAAGCTCTAAGATCCAGCCTGCCACGTTATCTAAGAAGTATCTGTCGTGGGTTACTGCAACAACAGTACCTGGGTACTGATGCAGGAACTGCTCAAGCCAGTCAATAGACTCAGCATCTAAGTGGTTTGTTGGCTCATCAAGTAACAGCATATCTGGTTTTTCAAGTAACAGACGGCATAAAGCTACACGACGTCTCTCACCACCTGATAGAACCTTAATCTTTCTTTCAGCAGGAGGTAGTCTTAAAGCATCTGATGCCTTATCAATCTGAACTTCAATATTGTGACCGTCATGAGCCTGAATAATAGCTTCAAGCTGAGCCTGCTCTTTAGCTAAAGCATCGAAGTCTGCATTCTCATCTGCGTATTCTGCGTATACTTCATCAAGTCTCTTTAGTGCATTTGAAACTTCAACGAAGGACTCTTCGATTACTTCTTTAACTGTTTTTTCAGGATCAAGCTGTGGTTCCTGAGGTAAGTAACCAATCTTAATGCCTGCTTGTGGTCTTGCCTCACCTTCATAATCGGTGTCAACACCAGCCATAATTTTAATTAAAGTAGACTTACCTGCACCATTTAAACCTAAAACACCGATTTTTGCTCCAGGGAAAAATGATAAGGAAATGTCTTTTAAGATTTGACGTTTAGGGGGAACGATTTTGCCCACCCTATTCATTGTATAAATGAACTGTGCCATAAAATTCCTCATATAGATGACACCTGTATTGTATCATGATTGTGCAGATTAGCCTAACTTACAGGTGTTTCAGTTGTATTTATGCAATAAAAAATAATGCCATGCAAAAAATTGCATGCAAAGGACGACGAGAAAAATACTTATTTTAGATTATGTTTCCTGTAGCATCTGTAGTGCAATCTGAGGCTTTGAGTTTGCCTGTGTCAGAATGGTTACAGCACTTTGCTGAATGATCTGTGATGATGTCATGCGGGATACTTCCTCTGCATAATCAGCATCACGTATCTGAGAGCGTGAATCAGACACATTCTCATAAATGTTGTCCTGGTTTCTGATGGTGGATTCAAGTCTGTTCTGAATAGCACCTAATTCACCACGTTTTGCATCAATTGCGGTGATTAGATAATCGATACCTGATAAAACCACTTGAGCACTTGATGCAGTTCTAATATCAATACCGTTGCCGTTGATGCTATATTTAAAGATATCATCAAATCTGTAGGTCTGAGCGATTGATGCTGTAGCACCCTGTGGCAAATCAAATGTTTCAGAGCCAGCAACTTTAGCCGCTAGTTTGGCAAGAGAGTCAGTATCAAAGCCGGTTGATAAATCGATTTTAATTAGAGAGCCTGGATCAGGGCTGATCTGGAAACGTGCAACAGAGGCATTACCACTTAAAAGATCCTGACCACCAAAGGATGTATCACGGGCAATTCTTACAATTTCCTGATTTAACTGGTCAACTTCATCCTGTAGAGACTTTCTACCGTCTGAGCCGTTAGTACCGTTAGCAGACTGAATTGCAAGGGTACGAATACGCTGCAGCATGGTAGTGACTTCATCTAATGCGCCTTCAGCTGTCTGCGCATAGGAAATAGCATTCTGAGCATTTCTGTTAGTTTGTTTTAATGAGTTTAGCTGAACTGTAAGACGATCACTTGTCTGCACACCTGCAGGATCATCTTTAGCAGTGTTAATCTTAAGACCTGATGATAGGTTCTGAAAGGACTTATCAACGTCTTTTGTCGCATTGTCAACTGCACGTCTTGCGTACAGTGATGACAGGTTTGTATTAAAATATAAAGCCATTTTTCTCTCCTAAAAAGTTGTAGTGACAACTTTTTGCCGTCATAGATTTATATGAAAGAATCATGCCAAGATTTTAGAAAAATAAGAACTTTATCATATACAAATTCTTAAGCTTAAAAAGTTTATTAATCCGAAGCCTGATATAGTATGACAGGCTATTCTTAATAAAATGCAAATATGGAGTTATTAAACAGGCGGGTAATAACAAAAAACTCAGGATGCTATATAGCTTAGATTTGCACTTTTAAAATGAGAATTTTTAAGATTATATGACTGTATCTTTATACTGAATACAGCTTTAATATCGCTTTTAAGATAAAGACGTAATCTGACTTTTCTGTTAGGAAAGAATAAAGGCTCTAGAAGAGCCTTTTTATTAGTGTGCTCAGCATGAGCATTATCTATAGGGTGTGAGTCCCGAAGTCGCCCGCTAACGGGAAGACTTAGCGAAACCGCAAGGTGGTCATGGTGACATGGTAGCTGAAAGAAGCGGATAGCAAAAC
>JAAYPN010000099.1 GCA_012519775.1 Aeromonadales bacterium
ATCAAAACCATTAGAAGGAATAGCTATGGGCTACCTGATGATGAGTACTTCTTTTTGAAGTTATTTGATCTAAGCAGAAATTCTGCTTACAGTTAGGTCAACCCACAGTTTTTTGGATTGACCCATTTTTATGGAGCATTTATAAATCATAGAGCAATTCTTTTTCCGCTATACATCACAAAAACGATATGTATATAAACTATTTATGCTCAAAAATTACATTTTTAGGTCAAAAAAGCTTAAAATAGCAGTGGTTGAGAGAGTATTAGAGCACCCTTGCCAAATTAGTGTATGCTATGTTCAATAATTTTTGTCAGGTGCTTAAACAACCATACTATAAAATTAGGAGAACATGATGAGCGTTTGTAAGAAGTTCACAAAAGATAACAAAGTAACTGTTACATTTACTATTAAGAAAGCTGCTGCACAGAATGCTGCTAAGATCGATTTACTATGCGAGCACAACGGCTGGCAGCCAGTTGCTATGAAGGCACAGAAGAACGGTACCTTCAGAGGATCTATCACCGTTGAAGAGGGCGCACAGGCAGCTTATCAGTACAGATTCAAGTACACCTTTGCTGACAACTCAGTAAAGTATGACAATGACTGGGATGCAGAACGTTACGTTTCTAACCCATTTGGTGGCGATAACTCAGTATTCTCAGCAGTACGCGAGTAATCTAAACCTCAAAAAATATCTCTACTGATGTAGAGATTTTTTTTGCCTGAAATTTCCTACTGAATATTATCTGCAGACGAATCAGTCTGCTCATCATCGTCTGCTGGTGTCATATCCTCATCTTCATCAAGATCATCATAATCATCATACTTGTACTGCTCGATGGTCATCTGATCATTAGGCTGTGTATTTTCAACAGGAGCCTTCTGATACAGATCAGATGAAATATCAGGTAACTGTTCTCTGTCATATGGGAAGTTTAACAGTGCGTTAGTCTGTACAACACAGGCTACACCTTTGACAAAGTCTGCTTTCCACATTGGAATGATTCCGCTATCAGCAAGATTATCCACATACACCTCAAGTGCATGATAGTATGCCTGCCAGAGCTTATTCAATTCATTAAGCTTACTGCCATCTTCACTGTTTACGTTAGAGATTGAATCCAATCTGTAGTTAAACTCTTTAGAGTATGTATCATAGGCCTTGTTAGCCTCATATTCACAGATATCCCTATCCCTGCTAGAGATGCACTCACGTAGCAGGAAATAATCGCCAAAACCGTAGTTCTTGAATAAGGACAGCAATGCAATTCCTAGATTACCGCGTTTTGTTTCGCCTACTGCATCATCAAGGCTGTCATGATAAAAAATTGAACCTGTCCAGCCCTTTGAGAAGGCATCCCACTTGTTTACAACATCGTCGTAGTCCATATTTTTAAGTGGGGATGTTCGCATGTAATCTTCAATACCCTGAATACATTTATCTGATCCAAAGTAGAACTGCTCTCCGCTTGCACCTTCAAAGAAGGAGCATACAGACTCTAATGGCTCTTTAGTTGTGGTCTTGCCGTTTGTTCCCTGTCTGAACGCATTTTCAGAGACAAAACGTAAAGCCTGAGGACGACCTGCAAGCTTCCATACTCTCATGAGCATCTGTCTGTAGACTATAGGTCTTATTGCCTGTGCCTGGTTGATGTTTGGAAGAGATGCTGATAACTTGCGATAGAAGTCCTGCCACATCTTTAATGACTTTTCTACAGCATTGATTGCAGTTACATTACCACGAACTCTTCTGTATAGAACTGATGAGTACTTTAACAACTCCATCTCATAACGGATGTCGATATCGTAAACAAGGGTTGTAGGATCATCCTTATACTCTATTACCATATCAAAGCTGTTTGGAAATTCTTTTAATTTTCGCTTTCCAACAAGTGAATATAAAGTCAGATACCAGTCAGACTTGTCTGCTCTGACACCTGGATTTAATGCTGAGGATGGGCTTAGGGAAACTGCATCATTCCAGCTTTTTATATACTTGTCAAAAGAACCGTTCTTCTGATTAAAAAGCTTCTCAACATATGATAAAACGCCCTCACCGTTTGCATGATAGAACCTGTCTAAAGCAAGCTTACAGCCATCTGATAGCTTAAATCTGTATAGACCTGACCTTATCATAGTTGTACACAGATCATCAATATTCTCGATAGGTGTATGACTAAATCTGTCACGAGGCCATAATATTGAGGACAATAGAGGATAGCTGCACTTAAAATCGTTGTTAAGGCATAACGCTGTACACTGTGATGCTACATTCTTTAATGTAAGTTCAGCATCGTGCATATCGACATCGATCTTTTCAGGGATACCTAAATAATCAGCATCCTCTTTATCAAAGATTAAAGTCATAGAACTTGTATCAGGAACAGCAGCAAGTAATCTCTCATCGACCTGTAAATCAAGAGAATTACCTGAAACTTCTGCGTACTCCTCTACTTTTGAATCATCTGTCTGCACTACTACCTTAATAACTGAATCTGCATCTACTTTATTTGGTAACAGTAATGTGAATCTATAATTATCTGGACTGTCTTTTGAACACAAAACAGCCTGCAACTGTGTATTGCCAGGAGTATTAGCGAAGGCTGAAATCTCGGTCTCTCCGCTAGGGTATGTAAGCTCTCCTGCCTCCCAGGAGTGACAGTAAGCTAAATCAACACTAAGACTAATAGTCATTAGTGGCACTAAGAATGAACGAAACTTCATCTTAATATATCTTTCTTTCTAAATAATATTCGTCGCTAGTATATTACAAATAAAACAAATGTTAATAAATTTCATAAAAAAGAATTTTTGCTCGTAATTTTTTGAATTTTATGAAAAGTAGCAACTCAAAGAAAAGGCTATTTTATCGGAATGAAAATTCTATCAAAGAATACAAAAAGTGAAGTGAGTGACCAAATGAACACCAAAATTGTGCATCTAAAATGCACTAGGGGGGACATAATATGTCCCCCCTAGAAAATCAGCTATTAGGCACCGAAGTTATCGAATAAGATATTCTCATCTTCAACACCAAGTGAATGTAACATATCCACTGCTGACTTAGACATCATTGGAGGACCACACATGTAGTACTCAACGTCTTCAGGATTCTTATGATCTCTTAAGTACTGCTCGTAAAGAACGTTAGCAATGAAGCCTGTTAAACCTGTCCAGTTATCTTCTGGGCGTGGCTCAGACAATGCTAAGTGCCATGAGAAGTTTGGATGTTCCTTAGCTAACTGATCAAATTCATCAGCATAGAATACTTCGTTTAATGAACGAGCACCATACCAGAATGAGATCTTGCGCTTTGAATCCAATCTCTTTAACTGATCAAAGATGTGTGAACGCATTGGAGCCATACCAGCACCACCACCGATGAATACCATTTCGTTGTCAGTCTCACGAGCAAAGAACTCGCCGAATGGACCAGAAATAGTAACCTTATCACCAGGCTTTAAGCTCCAAATATATGAAGACATGATTCCTGGAGGAGCAGATGGATTGCTAAATGGAGGTGTAGCAATACGTACGTTTAACAGGATAATACCTTTCTCATCAGGGTAATTAGCCATAGAGTAAGCTCTGATGGATGGTGTATCTACCTTTGATACTAGCTTATCAAAACCAAAGTGCTTGAAAGCGCCCTGGAACTGAGGCTCAATATCGAAGTCTGCATACTTAACAGTATGAGCAGGAGCTTCAATCTGAATATAACCACCAGCACGGAATGGAACTTCCTCGCCATCTGGAATACGTAATCTTAATTCCTTAATGAAGGTAGCAACGTTGTGGTTAGAAATAACCTCACATTCCCACTTCTTAACACCGAATACGGATTGTGGAAGTTCGATTTCGCAATCGTTCTTTACAGTAACCTGACATGCTAAACGCCAGCCCTCTTTAATCTCCTTCTTTGAGAAGTGAGAGTACTCGATAGGTAGAACGTTACCGCCGCCTGATACAACTTTAACTTTACACTGACCGCAAGAACCACGACCACCGCAAGCTGATGAAACGAAAACCCCCTTCTCTGATAAGTTGTTTAATAACTTACCACCAGCAGGACACTTCATTGCAAGCTTTGGATCGCCGTTAACACCCATGGTAACGTCGCCAGATTGTACTAAGAACTTTCTAGCTACTAAGATCAATGCAACCAGGATAACCACGATTGCAACAAACATAATCACACCAGATACAATTGTAAACATGCATCCCCCTTATAACTGAATACCAGAGAAGGACATGAAAGCAATTGCCATCAAGCCTACAGTGATAAAGGTTAATGGTAAACCACGAAGACCAGCTGGTGCGCATGCATACTTTAACTTCTCGTTAATAGCAGCTAGTAGAATAATAGCTAATCCCCATGATGAACTAGAGCCTAATGCATATACAACAGATTCACCGAAGTTGTACTCACGCTGAACCATGAATGATACACCAGCGAAGATAACGCAGTGAACGGTAATCAATGGTAGGAAGATACCTAGTGCTGCGTACAGTGAAGGTACGTACTTGTCTAGGAAAACTTCCAGGATTTGAACGATAGCTGCGATAACACCAATGTAAGTAATGAAGCTTAGGAATGATAAATCTAAGCCTGCTACTAAAGCATCAGGTTTTAAGATATATGTGTTGATTAGGTTATTTGCAGGAACTGCAAGTAACTGAACCATAATTACGGCTGCACTTAAACCTGCTGAGGTTGATACTTTCTTAGACACAGCTAAGAAGGTACACATACCTAAGAAGAAGGCTAATGCCATGTTCTCAATGAAGACACTCTTAATGAAGAGGGAAATATAATGCTCTAACATTATTAGTAATCCTCCCTGTGGGTATCGTACTCAAGTGGTTCTTGTAGATCTTTACGGAAGATCTTAACTGTCCAAATCAAGATACCTACTAAGAAGAATGCGCATGGAGACATTACAAATAAACCACATGGAACATACCAACCGCCGTTGTTTACAGTCTGTAGAACAGTCATGCCGAACCAGGTACCTGAACCTAAAACTTCACGGAATGTTGCTACGATGCATAGAACTACTAGGTAACCTAAACCGTTTCCTAAACCATCAAGGAATGATGGGATTGGAGATGACTTAATAGCGAAACCTTCGGTTCTACCCATAACAATACAGTTAGTAATGATCAAACCAATGTACACTGATAACTGCTTTGACAGATCAAAAGCGAATGCTGCTAGGATCTGGTCAACTAGAATTACCAATGAAGCGATAACTGTCATCTGAGCAATAATACGTACAGAGTTAGGGATTAAATTGCGCACCATTGAAATAATTAAATTTGCAAATGCACAAACTGCTGATACAGAAATACCCATAACGAATGCAGTCTTCATGCTTGAAGTTACAGCTAAGCAAGAACAGATACCTAATACCTGAATCATTATAGGGTTATTTGAAATGATTGGTGATAGGAATGTTTCCTTTAAACTTGGGCCCTTATTACTCATTTACAACGATCTCCCCATTCTTTAATTTGTTTAGGAATGGCTTGTAAGCATCACCTAGCCAGTAAGCTACGGTCTTTTTAACGCCATCAGAGGTTAAAGTTGCGCCTGATAAAGCATCAATATCAAAGTTATGATCTTCTGCTTCCTTGGTGATATTGAACTTGTAAGCACCGCTTTCGTCAGTTAACTTCTTGTTAACCCACTTTGCCTGCCAACTAGGATTGTCAATCTCACCACCTAAGCCTGGTGTTTCACCATGTGAATAGAAGGTTACACCAAGGATGGTATTAGCATCTTTTGGTGATAAAGCAACGTAACCATAAACGGTTGACCAAAGTGCCTGGCCGTAGAAAGGTAAAATTACACGAGTAGTGTTACCTTGTTCGTCCTTAGCAAAATATACAGGCATATACTTTGAGTGAGTTAAGATACCAGCTACATCCTGATCTTTTGCGATCTTAACAGATGATTCTGGCTTCTTAGCTAAAGAAGCAAAGTTATAACCTTCGATTTGGTCTGCAGGAACTGCGTCATCTGCTAAAGCACCAGTCTCAACGTCAATTAAATGTGACTCGATGTGCTGTTTAAAAGTATCAGCTACTGAGCCTTCAACTTCAAAACCTGATACCTTAAGAATGTTTACCTGACGATCGTTTGCAAGAGCTGCTGCCTTGAATGGATTCAAAGCTACTACAGCAGATGAAACAAGCACAGAGCAAACTAAGCAGAAGGAAATAATGATAACGAATGTTCCTAAAGCTGAGTCTTTATTAAGCTTGGACACGGGCTAGTCTCCTCTTAATATTGCGCTTGGCTGCTAGGTAGTCGAATAATGGAGCCCAGCAATTTGCGAATAGAATAGCAAGCATCATGCCTTCTGGGTATGCAGGATTTACGGTACGGATCAAGATCACCATTACGCCGATTAAAGCGCCAAATGCCCACTTACCTTTGTTAGTGAATGAGCTTGATACTGGATCGGTTGCCATAAATACGGTACCAAAAGCAAAACCGCCTAATACTGCATGCCATGCAAATGGCATTGAGAACATCTCATTGGTGGTTGAACCAATAGTATTTAATAAGGTAGCAGTTAAGAATGCGCCAATTAAAATACCTAGCATGATACGCAATGAAGCAACACCAGTTGCTAGAATAATTGCTGCACCAACTAGAATCATTGCAGTTGAACCTTCACCCATTGAACCTGGAATGTTGCCTAAGAAAGCATCCATCCAGTTGATGGTGTTGCCTGCGATATGCTTTAGCCCCTGCTCACCCTGCTCTGCCCACTGTGCTAGAGGTGTAGCACCTGAGAAGCCATCTACAGGAACCCAACATGCGGTACCTGAGATTGAAGCTGGGTATGCAAAGAATAAGAATGCACGGCCACATAGAGCTGGGTTTACGAAGTTTCTACCAGTACCGCCGAATACTTCCTTACCTATTACAACACCAAAAGAAATACCTAAAGCAGCCTGCCATAGTGGTATTGTTGCTGGCACGATTAGTGCAAATAAGATTGAAGTAACAAAGAAACCTTCGTTGATTTCCTTGTGGTGAACGATACAGAATAGTACTTCCCAGAAACCACCAACAGCAAATACTACGATGTATACTGGTAGGAAATAAACCGCACCAATTACCATCATTGAGTAAATGCCAGCGTCTGCGCCTAAGCTTGCGCCTAATAGCTGTGCTAAAGCATAGTGCCAGTCGCTGCTGAATAAGCTGTAGCTTTGTGAAGCCATTTCAGGGGCCTGTTCTGCGATAGCCATAACGGTCTGATGACCGATATTGTACATACCCCAGAACATAGCAGGAAAAACTGCAAGCCAAACGATAATCATGATTCTCTTTAAATCAGAGAAGTCACGTACGTGAGTCTTACCAGTGGTTACACGGCCAGAGCTGTATAAGAATGTGAATGTACCCTCATACAATGGATATAGCCATGATAACAGGCCACCCTTTGTAAATAATAGGGAGAATTTCTTTAAGACATCTAACACTTATTAACCCTCCACTTCGATCTTAGTTAAGCTTCTGCGAAGCAATTGACCGAAGTCGTTCTTGCCTGGGCACACATAAGTTGCTAAAGCTAAGTCTTCTTCAGATAATTCTAAGATACCAAGTAGCTTAGCCTGGTCTGTATCGTTAATATCGATAGCACGAACAAGCATAGTTGCTTCTACACCATATGGAGCTAGAACCTTGTCGTAACATGCGATTGGCATGATTGAACGAGGACCGCCATTTAGTGCGGTATTGAAAGTAAATGTGCTTGGCTTGATGAAGTTTGCAAAGCAGGTTCTTGTAGCTGAATGACGGTGTACACCTAAGCCCATCCAGTTGAATAAGAAGAACTCGTTCTTTGTGCCTTCCTCAAGAGCTGCAACAGCCTGGTGATAACGACCTAAGTAAGCAAATGGACCTACTGCAGTGTTACCCCATAGTACTGTACCAGAGATTACACGAACGCCATTTGGAGACTTAGTTGTCTGACCAGCTGCGATTTCAGCTACAGATGCACCTAAAACTGTCTTAACAAGACGTGGTTTTGCAACCATAGGACCTGCAAGAGAAATTACGCGAGTATTGTATAACTCACCTTCTACGAATAAGTGACCGATTGCGATAACATCCTGATAACCGATGTGCCATACAGTCTTATTCTCACCTACTGGATCTAAGGTGTGAATGTGTACACCTGCTAGACCTGCAGGGTGGTGACCTGCGAATACTTCTTCTTGTACATTTGATGCCTGTACTGAAGGTAACTCGTAGTTGCCCTTACATACATACACCTTGAAATCACCAATGCGACTTAACACCTTAATACCATTAGCAAAAGCTTCTGCCTCTGCGTTAATGATTACTTTAGGGTCAGCTGCAAGTGGATTTGTATCAATTGCTGTAACAAAAATTGAGTGAGGTAGTGTACCAACTGCTGGTACCTTGTCAAATGGGCGTGTACGGAAAGCAGTCCACATACCTGATTCAACTAGCTCATCAATAACTTCTTTTGATGAAAGACCTAACAACTTATCAGCAGGAGTCTTTTTAAACTCAACGCTTTCACCGTTAGGATCTACTTCGATTACCAAAGACTGGAATGCACGACGCTCGCCTCTGTTGATAGCAACAACTGTACCTGCTGCTGGAGCGGTAAAACGTGATCCAGGATTTTTCTTATCTTCAAAGAGAACCTGACCTTTCTTGACTTTCTGGCCAGCTTCAACAGACATTGATGGACGAAGACCTACATAGTCAGAGCCTAATAATGCTACATGGCTAACTTTAGGGCTATCGCTCACCGCCTGCTCAGGCTTGCCGCCAATTGGCAGATCCAATCCTTTTTTGATGTTAATCATAGACGGTTCCAATAAAACAAATTAAGGAAGCAAAACTCCCATTACCCACCCGCCCAAAATCAACAAGCAAACTCTTCTCTTTCATGCGAAAAAAAACAGGTTACCTTGCAGGCAGGTTTTCAATCCTTAATTTTAACATTAAAAATAGCTCTTTTCTAATTGCTAGCAAAAGAAAATATTGTAAAAATAACGTTTTAATAATATTTGAAGGAATTTTTGAAATTTTTAACAATTTTTCATGAAAATTGTTAAATTTGCGTAAATTTTGAAAATTTAATTCATTTATAAAATATTATGCAATCACCAATCATGGTTCAACTTGAATAATTTTATCGTTGTACGGAGCCACTTTTATTAAAAGTAAAATTCCAGGTAGTGCCAGAACGGTGCAGAATATGAAGAAATTTGCCCATCCTAAATACTCAACTATATAGCCTGTTGTTGCATTGCAGAATGTGCGTGGGACTGCTGATAATGAGGTTAAAAGAGCAAATTGAGTTGCAGTGTATGCCTTATTGGTATTTGAAGCAATAAATGACACAAAAGCTGCGGTTCCAAGACCTGCGCCTAAAAACTCTGCTACAATCACAAATACAAATAACCATACAGAAGGGGTTGCACCTGTTAGGTTATAATCTAAAGCTAAGGCAAGAAAACCTAAAATAGTAATCAGCTGACCGATACCAAACCACCATAAGGCTTTGTTGATACCAATCTTAAGCATAATCATGCCACCTAAAATACCACCTATGATCATTGACCACATTCCTGCATTTTTAGCTACTATTCCGATAGTAAGAAGGTCATAACCTAAATCAATATAAAAAGGTGTGGCAAGTGCTGTTGCCATAGAATCACCTAATTTATAAAAAAACACAAAAAGAATGATCAAAAGAAACTGCTTATAGCCCTTACGCTCTAGAAATTCCACAAAAGGCTCTACAATTGCCTCTTTTAGAGTTCTCGGTGCATTTAGAGTTTCGGGCTCTTTTAGAAAGGCAGTAGCCACAAGACATGGAAGCATGAAAGCTGCGGTAATAAAAAAAACCAGTCCCCAGTCAAGATAGTTGGCAATAATTAAGGAGACGCCTCCAGGTATAAGACCTGCCACTCTATAGGATGATACGAATAAAGAATTACCAAGACCTAACTGATTGTCATTTAAAATCTCTCGTCTGTAGGCATCAATAACAATATCCTGTGTTGCCGAGGCAAAGGATAAAGCAAAACAGATTAGTGCGGTAATTCCAAGGTGAGTTTTAGGATCGAACTGACCTAGAAGGTATATTGAAACAAAAACCAGAGCCTGAGATATGAGCATCCAGCCTCTGCGTCTGCCTAATTTAAACAGATTAAATCTGTCTACAAGTGGAGACCAGATGAATTTCCATGTATATGGAAACATTATTAAGGAGAATAAGCCAATCTCCTTAAGATTTACGCCTTCTGTTCTTAAAAACGCGCTCAAGAGTGTTAATATCACAAACAAAGGCATACCAGAGGAGAAACCTAACATCAGGCATACGGCCATTCGTTTGCAAAAGACTTCTCTTAATAAAGTTCTTTTGCATCTTGTTGCGCGCTCTTCCACAACTGTTCCTTAGTCGCGGAAATTATCGTATTGAAGAGGCTGCTCAATCTTGCTTTCGCGAACAAGAGCAATAGTAGCCTGTAAATCATCGCGCTTTTTACCGGTAACACGTACAGTGTCATCGTTAATCTTTGCTTCAACCTTTAATTTGGCATCTTTAATGATCTTGATGATCTTTTTAGCAAGATCTTTTTCAATACCGTCTTTGAAGGTAACAGTCTGAATAGATTTTTTGCCTGATCTTGTTGTAGCACCGAATTCAGCTGCAGTAGCTTCAATGTTTCTCTTAATTAGCTTCTGTCTTAGAATGTCATCCATCTGCTGGATCTGAAACTCTTCATCTGCCTCTAACTTAACTTCGTTTTTAGTCTTGTCAAAAGAATATGAAGCTTCTACGCCTCTAAAATCATAACGTGTCTGAAGTTCTCTATTTGCATTATCAATAGCATTCTGAACTTCATCTTTCTTCAATTTTGAAACGATATCAAATGATGGCATATCTTTACCCTAAATACTCTATGATTACTTTTTCTATACCGGATTCATCAAGTCCCTGATCTTTTAATAATTCACCACGGTTTCCCTCCATGATAAATTCATCTTTAAGGCCTAGAGTCTTAATGTTAAGATTCTTGTTAACACTAATTGCATAAAGTGCAATTTCCTGGCCGATACCGCCCTCAGTTACACCTTCTTCAATAGTGATTATGGTTTCGTGTTCTTTTGCTAATTTTTCAATACAAGCTTTATCAAGAGGTTTGATAAATCTCATATCCACAAGAGTTAAACCATATTTCTTGGCAAGTGGTCTTACTGTATTTACCAAGGTACCAAAAGCGCAAATTGCAATCTTCTGACCCTTTTCTAAAATATTAGCTTTACCTATTTCAATTGTATCATCTAATGACAAACTAAACTCATCAGGATTCTGAGAAGTTCTTTCATATCTGACCACACATGGCTTGTTTGATTTATAGCCTGTGTTTAACATCAGATACTGCTCTTTAAGAGTAGATGGAGTCATGATAATCAGATTTGGAATACAGCGCATAAAAGCTATATCAAACATACCCTGATGGGTAGGACCGTCAGGACCTACAATACCACCTCTATCCACACAGACGAGCATCGGTAAATTCTGTATTGCCATATCATGGATTAGTCCATCATAGGCTCTTTGCAGGAAGGTTGAGTAAATGGAAATTACAGGATGTAATCCACCTGCAGCTAAACCTGATGCAAAGACGAATGAGTGTTGCTCTGCAATACCCACATCATAAAATCTGTCTGCAAATTTCTTGGAAAATTCGACCATTCCAGAGCCTACAGGCATTGCAGGTGTTATACCAATAAGGCTCTTATCTTCTGAGGCCATATCGCATAACCAGTTTCCAAAGGCATCTGAGAATGATAATGCTTTTAGATTTTCGTTTTCCTGAATACCGTAGTCAGGATCGAATGCAGGCACACCATGGTATAAAGTAGGTTTTACCTCGGCTGGCATATAACCTTTGCCTTTTTTGGTTACTACATGAACCAGCTGTAAACCGCCAATCTTTTTAACATTCTGCAGAATTGATACAAGGCCTGTAATGTCATTACCATCTACAGGTCCGATGTAATTAAATCCAAGCTCTTCAAAGAAGGTGCCAGGTAACATCATGCCTTTTACGTGTTCATGAGCCTTTTCTGCAAACTGTTTAATTGAAGGTAATTTCTCTAATACCTTTTTGCCTCCCTCTACAAATTTCACATAGTAAGGGCTTGCAAGAATGCTGGCCAGATATTGTGCTACTGAGCCTACATTCTTTGAAATACTCATCTCGTTATCATTTAAGATAACAATTAAATCCACATCCTTTGTAGAGCCTGCGTTATTGATTCCCTCATAGGCTGCACCACCTGAAAGCGCACCATCGCCGATTACAGCTACAACTTTATGGCGTGTCTCATTTTCCTTCTGGGCAACAGCAAGTCCTAGTGCTGAACCGATGGAAGTTGAAGCATGGCCTGTGGATAAGACGTCATATGGAGTTTCGCCTCTCCATATAAAGGCATGCAGACCATCCTTCTGACGAATGGTTTTTAATTCTTCTTTATGACCTGTCAGGATTTTATGAGGATATGACTGATGTCCAACATCCCAGACTATCTGATCCTCTGGGGTATTAAATACGTAATGAAGAGCAGCTGTCAATTCAACAACTGCAAGACCTGAAGCTAAATGGCCAGAGGTTTTACTTACAGAATCAATAAGATAATTGCGGACCTCTGAGCAGAGATCTTTTAGCTCCGATGCAGGTAATTTTCTTAAATCTGCCGGAGATCTAATGGTATCTAATAATGGAGTTAAAACTTTTTTAGCAGTCACTATTTTTAATGATCCCTATTTACAGTAAATAATGCAAACTGCTCTAGTAAGCTAGTATCTACAGAAAGCTTAGCTAATACTTCAATAGCCTTTTGTGCACACTCATTTGCATAGGCTTTTGCCTTTTCAAGGCCCATTAGTGAAGGATAAGTGCTCTTATCAAGACTGATATCAGCTCCCTTAGTCTTACCAATAACTTCTGTATCACCAATTACATCTAAAACGTCATCCCAGACCTGGAATGCAAGGCCAGTCCATTTTGCGTATTCATCTAAGGTTGCAATATCATCTTCTGTTACATTGTCAGAACAGTATGCGCCCATTAGAACTGCAGCACGAATTAAAGCGCCTGTCTTTTTAGAATGTAATACTCTTAATTTCTCTAAAGGAATATGCTTCCCTTCAGAATCTAAATCTATAGCCTGACCGCCACACATTCCGGTGTAGCCTGCCTTGGTAGCTAAGATCCTTGTCAGAGCTGCTACAGATTTATCAGATAAGCCTGAATTTTTATCAGATAAAAATTCAAAGGCTAGAGTCTGTAGCGCATCTCCTGCAAGTAATGCAAGAGTTTGAGAAAACTTTACATGCACTGTTTCGTGACCACGACGTAATTTATCGTTATCCATTTCAGGCATGTCATCATGAATCAAAGAATAAGCATGAACACATTCTATTGCAGCAGCTGCATAGTCTAGCCTGTCCTGAGACTGGTCAAATGCCATACCTGTAGCATATACAAGTAATGGTCTTGCTCTTTTACCACCTAATAGAAGGCCATATGACATAGCCTCTTTTAGGTTAGGAGCTGCATCATCTAATTTTTCGATATAGCTTTGCATGAATGCATTGATTCTTGTTGCTACACCGACTGCAAATTCCTTTAATTCCATGCTTACAACCTTATTTATTCTTGTGATTGCTCATTAGATAAAGCTATATGGGCATTTTTACGTGCCTCAGTCAGCTTTTGAGTCATTTCATCAAGCGATTTTTTACAGGAAACCGCAAGTTCCATTCCCTGGCCGTAAATAGCAATAGCATCATCAATAGACAGGTCACCCTGCTCTAATTTCTGTGTTAGTGCCTCAAGGCTGTTTAGTCTCTGCTCAAGACTTGTCATTGATTCTTTCTCGGCCATGGTATCTCCTACTATGAACGCAAGGTAGCGCCAAATTTCTCTTTAGCACCCTCTACAATAGCAGTTGCTAGTTTCTCTACTTCAGCCTCTTCAAGAGTATGCTCAACGTCCTGAGCAATTACGCCTAAAGCTACTGAATGCTTATCGCCTAAAGACTCATCCTCGAATACGTCGAAGATCTTAACTTCCTGAACAATCTTGCCACCGGTTTCCTTAATGAAAGCGGTTAAGTCGCTTACAGGTAGTGACTTGTCTAATACGAAGGCAAAGTCTCTGCGTACTGAAGGGAACTTAGAAATTGGATGATAGTTTGGAACGATACGCTGCTCTACTGCACTGCGTAAGATCTCAAATACACCAACCTTCTGCTTGAAACCTAAAGCCTTCTGAGTCAGTGGATGTAACATACCAAAATAACCAACCTTCTGGCCATTCTTGTAAATGTCAGCGCCCTGACCTGGGTGTAGGAACTTCTCGGTTGTACGAACGAAGCTGAACTCATCTTTGTTTACAGTAACGTTAAGTAGAGCTTCTACATCTCCTTTGACATCAAAGAAGTCAACTGCTCTGCTCTTTTGAGTCCAGGCTTCATCTTCAATATCACCTACCGAGATACCTGCTACCATAGCAACCTGTGCTACGCCGTTTTCAGCTTTCTCATCAATGATATAACGAAGGCCCTGCTCGAACAGACGAACTTTACGCTGCTGACGGTTTGCATTGTATTTAGCTACAATTGAAAGACCTGCAAGTAAAGTGGTGCGCATTGCTGATAACTCAGGTGAAATTGGAGTATTTAGCATCAATGGCTTAATATCTGAGAACTCAGCTAATACTTTAGGATCGGTAAATGAGTAGGTAATAGCTTCGTTATAACCTACTGATACTAAAGCATTCTTGATATCTCTGTCTAAAACAACCTCTTCCTTCTCGTGAACCATGTATAAGTCACTTACAGGAGTTGCATTAGGGATGTTGTCATAACCGTAGATACGAGCAACTTCCTCGATTAAATCCTCTTCAATAGCGATATCAAAACGGAAGTTTGGGCACACAGCCTCAAAACCGCCATCAATCTTGGTTGGATTTAATTCAAGGTTTTTTAGAATGTTGTATACGGTGTTCTCGTCGATTTCTTTACCTAAAACCTTAGTTAACTTGTTTAGACGTAAAGTGATCTTCTCATGCTTTGGCAAGTGATCTTCTGATACTACCTCATTGATAGGACCTGCCTTACCGCCTGCAATTTCAATTAGAAGAGCAGTTGCTCTTTCCATTGCACGACGCTGATTGTCATGATCAACACCACGCTCATAACGGTGAGATGCATCAGTATCTAAACCATATGAACGAGCTCTGCCCTTGATTGCGTCTGGGCTAAAGAATGCTGACTCTAGAAGAACATCTGTTGTGTTCTCATCAATACCTGAATTTAGACCGCCAAAGATACCTGCAATTGCTACAGGGCCCTTTGCATCAGCAATAACAAGAGTATTGTCCTTTAACTCTACAGTCTCACCTGAAAGTACAACTAATGGCTCCTTTGCCTTTGCCTTACGTACTATGATCTTGTCATTTAACTTGTTTAAATCAAATGAGTGTAATGGCTGGCTGTACTCTAACATTACATAGTTTGTAACATCAACGATTGGAGATACAGAACGGATACCGCAACGGCGTAGTTTCTCAACCATCCATAGTGGAGACTGAGCTTTCTGGTTAACACCACGGATCACTCTGTCCAAATAACGAGGACATGCATCTTTATCTTCAACTTCAACAGGGAAGATGTCCTCAATTGCAGGAGCTACAGCTTCTACCTTTGGATATTTGAACTCTTTGCCAAGTAATACTGATACTTCACGAGCAATACCGCAGATGCCAAGGCAGTCAGGGCGGTTTGAGGTTAAATCAACATCGATAACCTTATCGTTTAACTTGAAGTATTCACGGATATCCATGCCAAGAGGTGCGTCTTCTGGTAACTCAACAATACCGTTTGACTCATCAGACATACCTAGCTCTTTGTATGAGCAAAGCATACCGTTTGACTCAACACCGCGTAGCTTTGCCTTCTTAATGGTAATGCCGTTTACATGAGCACCGATTAAAGAAGCACAAACCTTTAAACCTTCACGGCAGTTTGGAGCGCCACATACGATCTGGAATACCTGACCATTGCCTACGTCAACTTTAGTTACGTGCATGTGGTCTGAATCAGGGTGTGGAACGCACTCTAAAACCTTACCTACTACAATATGGTCAAAATCATCTGCAACAGGGCTAATTGAATCAACTTCAAGACCTGCCATGGTGATCATGTCTGATAGCTGCTGTGCGTCTAGGTTGTTTTCAACCAACTCATCAATCCATTGTTTATTGAAAATCATTTTTTAAGTCCACTTTGTATTAGGCAAATTGTTTTAAGAAACGTAAATCATTCTCAAAGAATGCACGTAAATCATTAACACCATAACGAAGCATGGTTAAGCGCTCAACGCCCATACCAAAAGCGTAGCCTACGTACTTGTCAGTATCGATACCAACATTACGTAAAACGTTTGGATGAACCATACCGCAGCCTAGAACCTCTAGCCACTTACCACCCTTTCTGCGTAAATCAACTTCAGCAGATGGCTCTGTAAATGGGAAGAATGATGGACGGAAACGAACTTCAAGCTCTTCTTCGAAGAACTTTAACAGGAACTCGTTTAATACACCCTTTAATTCAGCAAAAGAGGTATGCTCTTCAACTAATAAACCTTCAACCTGATGGAACATTGGGGTATGAGTCATGTCGTAGTCGTTACGATACACTCTGCCAGGAGCTATGATTCTGATAGGTGGTTTCTGGGTCTCCATAGTTCTTACCTGAACAGATGAAGTCTGTGAACGTAATAAAAGACCGTTCTCTACAGAGAAGGTATCCTGTGAAGAACGTGCAGGGTGATTAGGTGGTAAATTTAAAGCGTCGAAGTTGTGGTAGTCATCCTCAATTTCAGGACCGCCAACAACGCTAAAGCCCATTGAACCAAAGATTTCCTTAATTCTTTCAATGGTGCGGCTGATTGGGTGGATGTTACCCTCATCATGTGATCTGCCAGGAAGAGTGATATCAACAGTTTCCTTTGATAACTTCTCTGCCATTGCAGCGTTTTCGATTTGTACACGACGTGCTTCTACAGCATCAACAACAGCCTGCTTTGCCTCGTTGATTACAGCACCACGCTGAGGACGCTCTTCAGCTGAAAGCTTTCCTAACTCGCGCATAAAGGCTGCAAATTCGCCTTTTTTACCTAAAAAATTAACACGAACAGCATCTAACTCTTGAAGATCTTTTGCATTATTTGCTGCTGCAACGCCATTTAATTTGGCTTCTTCTAATTTGTCCATCGATATATACCAGTATCTAAAAGGACTTTATGTCCAGAAATTAAAATATAGATAACTTTGTATTATCGCATTTTTACAACAGAATAGGAAATTTTAATATTAAGCTACAGTTTTGTGAATTGCTTATAGAAGTAGACTGATAGTAGATAAAGCAGAATTTCTAAGATAGATATTAGTTATATATAAGATCTCCTTTATGTCTTTTTAAAGGAGATCATAAAGTTACATATTCAGATATTTTTCAATAAAGGCAATAACGTTATCCATGCCTTCACCTTTTTTAAGATTGGTAAAAGTCCATGGTAGCTTTGGATGCATTTTCATGGTGTCCTTTTCCATTACCTCAAGACTTGCACCTACATATGGAGCAAGATCAGTTTTGTTTATTACAAAGAAACTTGATTTGGTAATGCCTGGACCACCTTTGCGAGGGATTTTTTCGCCTTCGGATACGTCAATTACATAAATAGTAATGTCAGCAAGTTCAGGTGAGAATGTTGCAGATAGGTTGTCTCCACCGCTTTCAACAAAGATTAAATCAAGATCTTTAAAACGGTGATTGAGTTCATCGATGGCAGCAAGATTCATTGAGGCATCCTCTCTGATTGCTGTATGTGGACAGCCACCAATTTCCACACCGATGATTCTGTCAGCATCTAATGCGCCAGCCTCTGTCAGAATTCGCTGATCCTCTTTGGTGTAGATATAATTTGTTACAACGCCAATATTCCATTTGTCTCTCATGGCTTTGCATAAAACTTCAATCAGTGCAGTTTTTCCGCAGCCTACAGGCCCGCCTACACCAACTCTTAATGCGTTTTTACTCATTTTTTATCTTAACTTCTAAAAATTCTTGAATACTGTGTTTCATGTAAAACACCAATCTTGATAGTGTCCTCAGCATTAGCACAAATGCGCTTGCAGCTAGACTTGTAGCTAATGTAAAAGATGCTAATGTTTTTAATTTCATAAGAAATCTCCTGTAAACGTTCAATGAATACAGAGTAATAATCAGGAGATTTTTCGTCAATTTAGGAAAATCTGATTTTTCAGTAAATGCAAAAATCAGTGCATACTGATTTCTTCAATTTATCAGATAGATAAATAGTTATTTTTTTAAAATTCTGTGATTTTTAAAAATTTGGCTATTTTTTTAAACTCTTTTGCATAGTGCTGCCCTGTTTAAAATTTTGTATTTTTAGTGCAGGGTTTCACCAAAATAGTGATCTGTTTTTTCACAGTTTTGCCTACTTTTGATGCAATTAAATTCAATATTTTAATGGCATATTTTTCAATAATATGTTGCCTATATGTGGTTATGTTAAAATTGTACAAAGCTTTGATTTAAACCTTTTTTCCTTAGGATAGACTGTGTCGATTTTTTCTCCGCTTACTTTAGCCATTGCCCTAAAGTATAGTTTCAATAGCAAAGCCCATAAGTTTGCAGCTTTTGTGGCAATTTTATCTATGTTAGGTATTGCTCTTGGTGTTGGTGCTTTAATTGTAGACACCTCAATTATGCAGGGATTGCAAAACCGTCTGAAATCATCTGTTCTGCAAAGTACCCCTCATATAGTGGTAAACGCTCCATACGCTAAAGCATCAGAGCTTTTTGAGATTAAAAATGTGGAGGCTGCAGCTCCCTACGTTGAAGGTCAGGCTCTTCTTCAAAGCTCAAAGTCCTTATCCTTAATTACCTTAGCAGGTCTTGATGAGAGCAGAATTTTATTAAAAGATAACCTGCCTTTTAGCAAATTAAACCTAATCTATATTCCTGAAAAAGGAAGTTTCAAATTAAACGCACAGGCTGCCATCTATCTTGAAAATGAATTATCTTTAAATACCAAAGTCAGAGTCATAAGTACTAAAAACGCTCGCTACACACCTCTTGGTTTAACTCCAAGTCAAAGACTTTTTACCCTGACAAACTACTTTCCTTCAACCAATTCAAATGCACTTTCTATGGCTGTTGGAAATTATGATGATGTAAGACGCCTGTTCAGATTAAATGAAGATGCGACATCTATTCGTCTGTGGGTTAATGATCCGTTTTTAATTGATAATGTAACTGCAGCCCTTGATAACAAAGGCTATAGCTACACAACCTGGAAAGATACTCAGGGCGAGTTTTTCAAAGCAGTTGCTATGGAGAAAGTCACTATGGGTATCATGCTGTTTTTAGTAGTGGTAGTGGCAGCTTTTAATATTCTCTCTGCCCTGTCCATGATGGTAAGTGCCCGTTTAAGTGAAATTGCAATTTTAAAGACACTAGGTCTTACTAACATCAAGATCTTAACCATATTCTTATTTGCAGGTCTTTTTGTTGGCTTTATCGGTACTTTAATCGGTGTGGCCTTTGGCATTCCTGCAACTAAATATGTAGCAGAACTTATGAGTGGAGGTTCAAAATTTGCCTCTATTCCAATTGCAATTGAAACATCTAATATTCTCTTGATTGCTTTATGCTCTATGCTGATGAGCTTAATCTTTACAATATATCCTGCAATCAAAGCATCAAAGAGCGATCCAGTTAATAACCTTTGCCGAGGCTAGAAATGAGTGAAATTATTTTAAAAGCAAGAAACATTAGAAAGACCTATAAAGAAGGCAAAGTAAGCACCGAGGTTTTAAAGAACGTTAATGTTGATATTTATAAAGATGAAATTACCGCTATCATAGGTCAGTCAGGCTCAGGCAAGAGTACTCTTTTACATGTTCTTGGCACTTTAGATTCTCCAGATTCAGGTGAGCTTATTTTCAATAACGAAAACCTTTTAAGTCTGAGTGCCAATAAGAAGGCTCAGTTTAGAAATAAAAACCTCGGCTTTGTTTATCAGTTCCATCATCTGCTTGGTGATTTCTCAGCTCTTGAGAATGTAATGATGCCGCTCTTAATTGCAGATACTCCTGTAAAAACGGCTAAAGAACAGGCACTATCCTATTTGCAGAAGGTTGGCTTGTCACATCGTGTAAATTACCGCCCACAGGAAATGTCAGGCGGTGAGAGGCAGCGAGTGGCTATTGCAAGGGCCCTTGTAAATAAACCTGATCTGGTACTTGCAGATGAACCTACAGGTAATCTTGATGCTAAAAACGCTCAGGAGGTTTTCAATTTATTTACCTATCTTGCCAAGACAGAGCATCTTGCGGTGGTTATGGTAACTCATGATCAGAATCTGGCATCAAAATGCGATCGTACTTATCTTATGAAGGATGGAGTTATCGATGTTCAAAACTCTTAGCTTCAAACTCGCTTTAAGATTCAGAAATTCAAAGCGTTACGGACCACTTGCAAAGTTCATCTCCTTTGCATCAACTGCAGGTATTAGTACAGGCGTGTGTGCACTTATCGTAGGACTTAGCGCTATGAACGGCTTTGAGTATGAGTTAAATAACCGTGTGTTATCTTTAATTCCTGCAGCAAGCCTCGAAAGCTACACTAAAGATGGTTTTGAGAGTATTGATCTGGACTTAAAACGCCTTGAAGACAGTCCTGGCGTTTTAGCATCAGCTCCTGTAATTTCACTAAACGGTGCGTTTTCACACCAGTCAGATTTTGCGCCTGCTAAAGTTATGGGTATAAGTCCTGAAAAAGAGAAAAAGGTCATTGCCCTTGAGCGTTTTATGGACTGCAAAATCGATGCTTTAAATTCAGATGATGAAACACCTCCTGTTATTTTAGGTTATGGAATTGCAAAAGACTTAAAGCTAAATCATGGCGATGAGGTAAGTTTAGCTACTATCGATGCTGGTAACGTCAATGGCGGTTTAAGCTCCATGGTAAACAAGACTTTTAAAATCGTTGGCTTTTTCAAAACCGGAGGTCAGATAGACCATAACTTTGCCTTTATAAATCTAAATGCAGCAAAAGAGCTTGCTGATATTAAAGCGCCTAACACCATCCACATTAAAGTCAAAGATATGCTTGATGTTAATGACATCAGCTTTGTTGCAGCTAATAATCTATCTGAACCTTGTGAGGTGAAAACCTGGATCACAACACAGGGTAAACTCTACAGCGACATTAACATGATCCGCAATATTATGTATCTTGCGATGATCCTAATTATTGCTGTAGCCTGCTTTAATATCGTCTCAAACCTTGTTATGGCTGTAAGTGAAAAGCAAAGAGAAATTGCTATTCTGATAACTATGGGTACTAAAAAATCCCTAATCATCAGAACCTTTACCCTAATGGGAGTTTTAAGTGCGATAAAAGGCTGTACCCTAGGATGCCTGTCAGGCTGCGTTATTTCCTTATTAACACCATATGTAACAGGTAATTTCAAGAACTGGTTTGGTGTGGAGCTGTTAAATGAGAATGTTTATTTTATCAACTTCGTGCCATCAAAACTGATGTTCACTGACGTGGCCATTGTTGTATGCTGCGCACTTGTCATGAGCTTTATAGCTTCAATCTACCCTGCTATAAAGGCCTCAAGAATAAATCCTGCTAAAGTACTTACCGTATAAGATGAAGGCTCCAAAAGGAGCCTTCAGTTTCTATATATCTTATCTGCTACTTTGAAGGTCTGAAGACCTTAACGTTGTGATAGCCCTTTTCTTTTAGCTGTTTACCCTGCATGGTACTCATCACACCCTGATCACAGTACAAGGCATAAGTCTTTATCTGATCCAAAGTGTTAAAGTCTGATGATGTCTTGTAAAAAGGCATAGTGATAACCTCGTTTTCAAAGCCCTCAAGAGGAGACTTCTCAACATCATCAGGTGCACGAACATCAAGGATCACGTCAGACTTTCCAAGCTCTGATACAACCTCAACTTCAGTCTTTAACTTGCTGGTGTTCTGTGGAATATCGTTAATATCCACTACTCTCATGCTTTCAATAGCCTTTTCAACCAGATCGCTGTCCATCTTTGCTTCTTCCTCTTCAACAAATGAAGCTGTTGGACATACGTTTGGATGATCAGAAATCACGCCACAGTACTCAGGCATAGATTCTGCAAAACCGATAGTACCGATTTCACGGGACTTGTCGATAATATCCTGCTTGTCTGAGGTTACAAGCGGACGTAGTAATAAAACTTCACATACATCATCAATGTGATTCAGGTTACGTAAAGTCTGGCTTGATACCTGACCTAAAGACTCACCTGTTACAAGAGCCTCAGCGCCAAACTTCTTAGCTACAATAGAGCCTACACGCATCATCATACGCTTTAGAATTACGCCACGAACACCATGGTGTGTACGCTCTAGGATCTGACCTACAATTGGCTCGAATGGAATGGTTACAAACTTTACTCTATGAGATGAAGCAAAGCGATCCCAGATGAAATAACTTTCCTGTTTTACACCAATCTCATGTGCTGTACCGCCCATGTTAAAGAACAGGTAATTTACTCTGCAACCTCTGTGTAGAACATCATAGGTTGATACACCTGAGTCAAAGCCACCAGAAATTAAAGAGAAAACCTCACCCTGAGAGCCTACAGGATAACCGCCAATACCAAGGTATTTTTCACCTGACAGATAAGCTACCTGGTTTTCAATTTCAAGATGAATTAAAACCTCTGGGTTATCTAGACATACGCCTTTATTCTCGTAGTTTGCCTTGAACTTACCGCCGATTACGCGCTCTGCCTGCTGTGAGTTAAACTCATGCTGACCTTTTCTCTTAATTCTTACAGCAAAGGTCTTACCTACAATAGAAGGACCTACAACATCTTTGATTGCTTCATATAAAGAATCAAGATCGGTAAATGGGTATTCATTTACTTCCATGAAAGAATGAATACCAGGAATTCTTGATAATTCAGTAATTGCCTTTTTCTTTGATACTGGTTTTTCCTCATTACCAAAAATAGCAATTACCTTATCCCACTGAGCGTATGCATTAACTGCAATGTCGTGATGCTTACATACGTTTACTATGTTCTGTCTTACAAGACGGATCAAACGATTGCGTACAGGCTTGCTTTTGATGGAGATCTCAGGGAAAAGTCTAATAATAAATTTCATATTATGGTCCGTGATAAACAACAAAGGCTCCTTGAGGAGCCATTGTCTTTAATTGAACTTACTCGCGGTGATGGCGACCGCAGCAGTGGTGCTCGCCTTTTTCATCATCGTGGTGGTGACCATGACAGCACTCATGATCGTCATCATCGTGACCGCAGCAGCACTCGTGATCGTCGTCATCGTGACCGCAGCAGCACTCATGAT
>JAAYPN010000100.1 GCA_012519775.1 Aeromonadales bacterium
AGAAAAATTCAATTTGCATGAATGATTTTTTTTTAAACTCTGAAAATAAATCTCATTCATAAAGGCATAAATAAGCCGTTTATAAGATTATTTGTTTTGATAATTTTGAAAAATAATTATCTGATCTGATTTATAAAAATGTGTGAATATATATAAAATATATGCTGATTTAAAAATACTGGCAAAAAAAAAGTGAATATTTTGTTATTCTTTGTGTATAATTTGCTTATAAAAACAAATGTTATAACTCACAAAAAATATATAATTATATTCTGTACAAAATTAAAAATCTTTGTATAGAGCAATCAAAATAAAATGTAATCTTAATTTAACTAGTATAGTAAAGGCAAATTATGAGAAAACAACTTTCTACATTGGCTATCGCTTTTTCAGTGACTTGCTCTGTATCTTCAGCTTTTGCTGAAGATCTGATTGTTTGGGAAGATGAGGGTAAATCTCGTGCAATTGAATCTGCAACAAAAGATTTCGAACGAGAGTGCAACTGCAAAGTAACCGTTAAAGAGGTTAATTCAGTAAATCAGATCTCTGATGTTGCAAAGCTTGCTGAAAATGGTGAAAGAATACCTGACGTATTTATCTTGCTTAACGATAGATTAGGTGAAGCAGTAGATAAGGATTTGATTACTCCTGTTAACTTCATGGTAAACGATGAGCATAAGTACATGCAGAAAGTAGTAAAGGCATTCAAAAAGGATGGCTCTATTTATGCTTCACCTCGTTCTGTAGAGTCACTAGTTATTTATTACAATAAAGATCTTATAGAATATCCTAGTGAGACTCTTAAACAATATGAAGAGCTAGGCGATAAGATGAAAGCTGTTGGCAAATACGGCCTAATCGGTAAGATTGATCAGTTCTATTTTGCTTATGGATTTTTGGCAGCATACGGCGCTTATGTATTTGGCACTGATAAAAATGGCAACTTTAATCCTGATGATGTAGGTTTAAATAATAAAGGCGCTGTTGCAGGTGTTGAAGAGCTGTCAAATTATATCAGTGCATACCTTCCAAAGGATGTTCCTTTTACAGATGAAGGCTGGGGTAAGGCTGATAAGTACTTTAAAGAGGGCAAGGCTGCAGCTATTATCAATGGCCCATGGGCATTAGGTGATTATGCATCATCTGGTGTTAACTATGGTTTAGCTCCACTTCCTAAGTTATCAAACGGAAAGACTATTCATCCATTTTTTGGTGCTAAAGGTTATGTAATTTCTAAGGCTTCAAAGAATAAGGATCTGGCTGAGCGTTATGTAAAATTTATTAATAAGGCCAAGTATGCTCAAATCCGCTATATGGCAAGTGCAGAGTTACCTCCTTTAAATGAGGTTCTAGAAAATCCTCTAATTACAAATGATGACTTTGCTAATGCCATTGCAAACCAGGTTGAAGATTCCGATATCATGCCATACATTCCTAAGATGGCTTCAGTATGGACTCCTATGACAGATGCTTTATATGCAATTATGCATGATCATAAAGATGCTAAAGAAACATTAGATAGAGCAATTGACATTATCAATGGCAAAGAATAAAAATCTATAAAACAATATCAAAAGGAGCCTTGTGGCTCCTTTTTCCTATCAAAAAAGCCTTTATTTCCCATCTTAAATTTTTTTAGACAATTCTTAAATAGAGTTCTCTTGATTAAAATATTTAAAAATTCATGGTGAACCGATTAACATTTTTTAATGATTTGCTTAAGTAAATTTTAAAATTGGCGCTAATATATACAAGCATATATAATTATGTAATGGTAATTCCAATTATTAGTTTATAGGTAAATAAATATTATGAGAAAACAAATACCTACTTTATTAGCAGTCACCTTATCAATGACTTTCGCTATGCCATCTGTATATGCAGCTGATCTTGAAGTTTGGGAAGATGCCGGTGGAAAAACACGCGGAATTGAAGCTGCAACCAGAGACTTTGAAAAACAGTGCAACTGTACAGTTACAGTAAAAGGTGTTGATTCTGTTCATCAGTTAGAAGAAGTTGAGAAGCTTGCTGCAGACGGTGGCAAACAGCCCGATGTGTTTATCATTGTTAATGATTCATTAGGACGCGCCGTTGAAAATAACATTATTGCTCCTATAAATTTCATGAATGCAGATCAGGAAAAATATTTACCATCTGTTATAAACGGCTTTAAATTAAACAACAGTATATATGCTGCACCTCGTTCATATGAGTCTTTAATTGTTTACTATAATAAAGATCTTTTACCTTACCCATTAGAAACTCTTGCCGATTATGAAAAACTAGGTGACAAATTAAAATCTGATAGTAAATATGGTCTGATTGGTAAGATTGACCAGTTCTACTTTGGTTACGGATTTTTAGCTGCACATGGAGGCTACGTATTCGGCACAGATGCAAGCGGTAACTTTAATCCAAATGATGTTGGCTTAAATAACTCAGGTGCAGTTGATGGTATCAATGAGTTAGCAGGATATGTAAAAAACTAAGTTCTTCATAAATTTATGTTGAAAACCTCTAGGATCAATTTGTTAACTTTTAACTAATTGATTCTTTCCTTGAAAGGCTTGAAATAACTTTAGAAAGTAATACTTCAAGTCTCTAAATCCATAG
>JAAYPN010000101.1 GCA_012519775.1 Aeromonadales bacterium
GCTACAGATTGTATAATCACGGCAAACCATGTAATGCAGAAAAGAATTACATTTAAGCAATTAAATTAGAAGAGGAGCTTATTTGCTCCTCCACTAAAAAAATTTTGAAGTATATTGACAGATACCGAGACTACTTATCAAGATTTGTATAGTAGCAGTCAAATCGGCAGGCTTTGCCATCTACAAAACTGCTACGTCTTATATTCAGGTTAAGTGGCTCTTCATTTGAAGGGCGCTTAACTACAACATGATGCTTAGCTACTGTACATAAGTAGTTTGCGTACTCTAGTGTATCCTCATCAGCTCCAATCAACTCGTGGAAGACACGCATATCTTTTTTAACTAATGCACTCTTAGTGCGAGAAGGAAACATAGGGTCATAGTAGATTACATCAGGAGCTGGTATCGTATTACCCTTTTCAAGCTGAGTTTTAATAGATCCTAATTGGGTAAGCACCGGAAGTCCATGCTTTAGGGACGAAACAAAAGCATTTTCATTCTGAGCCTTATTTATTGCTGAGTTTAACAGTAGCCAGATAATAGGATTTCTCTCAAACATGTAAACCTGAGCTCCTGCTGACTGCAGGATCAGACTTTCACGGCCTAAACCTGCTGTAGCATCAAAGACTATTGGATTTTCAAGCTTTCCAATTACAGCTCTACACACTGCCTCAGAGCTTTTTCCGCTATGGTTGAGTCTCCATAAAAGTTTTTGAGAAGTAAAATCGATACAAAAGCAGTTGCCCATCATTGAATTATCAAAATGAATGGTAGCTTCATCCGCTACTTTTACTACCATTTCCTCCTGAGACTCAAATTTCAGCCCCTCAGTTGCAATAAGCTCTGCAACCTCCTTTGCTTTTGAAGCTAATGCACTATCGGGATCGATTTCAAACTTAATCATTATCTGAACTTTTCTAGAGTTTTCTTAAAATCTGGCTCTACGCCACGCCATAATTTAAAACTTAATACAGCCTGACCAATCAGCATACCAAAGCCATCATAGGCATGTTGAATATTCAGTGATTTTGCTTTTTGAGTAAACACAGTCTCTCCGTTCTTTCTATACATTAAATCATAGACAAAACGGGTTTTAGCGATGATTTCATCTTTAATGCCTGGCAACTCATCTTTTAAAGAGGCTGAAGTTGAATTAATGATAACATCAAAGGTCTCATTCAAATCCTCTAGTGTAGAAGCTTTTACCATCTGATACTGATCTGCCAGATCCTGAGCCTTATTAAAGGTTCTGTTGGCAATGGTTATACAGCATGGATTGCACTCTAAAATAGGCTTGATAATACCTTTAGCGGCACCGCCTGCACCAATGATTAGGGTTTTTGAGCCTTCAAGGGGACAATTTAATCTTTTAAGATCGTACACAAGGCCTCTACCATCGGTATTATCGCCGTAAATACGACCATCGCTTAGTTTCTTTAAAGTATTAACAGCACCTGCAGCCTTTGCATAATCTGATAATTCATCAGCATAAGAGAAGGCATCCAGTTTGCATGGAACAGTAATATTACAGCCAAGTCCGCCTTCTTTAAAGAAAGCATCTGCCTGCTCCTTGAATTTTCCCTCTTGAACAAGACATCTGTCGTAAACCAGATCCTGATCAGTTGTCTTTGCAAAAAATGTATGAATATCAGGAGATAAAGAGTGGGATACAGGATTGCCAAAAACTAAATATTTATCAGTCATTATCTTTCCAAGCAGGTCCTTTTCTTACTAGTTTATGCGCAAGTGTATCATAGATTGAAGTTGGAGCAGATTGACCTCCACAAGGTAAATCCAGGATTAAATCCACTCGGTCTAATAACCTTTCATCCAAAGATGAAAGATCACTTGTAGCGGGTAAACCAGAAATATTTGCACTTGTCGAAATTAAAGGAACTTTAGAGTCTTTGCACAATTGTGCAAGATGAATAAAGTTTGTAATCCTAACTGCCACTGTGTGATTGTCCCTTAAAGCAGAACTTTTAAAGGATGCTTTCACAGGCAAAACAAAGGTATGAGGTCCAGGCCACATCCTTTGCATTAGAGAATGCACATTCTCATCTATAAGCTCTTCATTGAGATATTCTTTAAGACAGGCTAAGTAATGATCAACAATGATTAAACCTTTAGAAATATCTCTTTCTTTAATAGCGATAACTCTTTTAATGGCAGTTTCATTGAACAAAGAACAGCTAATGCCATAAACACCTTCTGAAGGGCAGATAACCACGCCTCCGTCTGTTATAACCTTAGCAGCACTATGTATAGATGAGGTAATAATTGCAGACATTAAATTACTTTAACTTAGCCTGTAGAGCTTTATCTTTATTCATTACTTCCTGAGCTGCTTTCTGTCTGTCAGCCTTAACTTTCTCATCTAGTTCCTTATCAGTTAAAGCAATGATTTGAGCTGCAAGATAAGCTGCATTCTTAGCACCAGCTTTACCAACAGCTACAGTTGCTACAGGAATGCCTCCCGGCATCTGAACGGTTGAATATAAAGCATCTACGCCAGATAATGGACCGCCATCGCATGGGATACCAATTACAGGACGGGTTGTGCGGGCTGCAATAGCACCTGCTAAGTGAGCTGCAAGACCTGCAGCACCGATAAACACAGCAGCACCGCGCTTTTCAGCATCTGTTACATACTCACTTACCACATCAGGAGTACGGTGAGCTGAAGCTACTCGTACCTCATAAGGGATATCAAACCCCTTAAGGATATTCATAGTATTTTCTAGTAAAGGTAGATCAGAGTCTGATCCCATTAAAATAGCAACAAAAGCTTTTGACATAATATTTTCCTTAATAAAAAAACTAGTTAAATTTTAGCACAGCTATCAATTAGGACGAATGATTAAATGTTTTCGTTTCTTTCTGCTCTCACATAGTGAATTTCCGCACGCCAAACCGATACCGTCTTTGTAATTCTTCTCATACATTAAAGGAAAAGAACAGGTAGGACAGGTCTTTTCTACAGGTTTTCCTGGTGTTGAGAACTTACACTCAGGATAGTTTGTACAGGCATAAAACATACGTCCAGAACTTGTGCTTCTCTGGGATAATTTGCCTTTTTTACAAATTGGACAGGTTATATTCATTGATTCTTGAGGATTATGAATATAGTTACATGCAGGATAATTTGAACAGCCGATAAAAATACCGTAACGACCTTTTTTCACCTCAAGCATCTCTCCGCATTTTGGGCACGGAGCACCAACTTCTCCTAGTACCACGATGGTATGAGATGTGGCTACAGCTTTAATAAAAGAGCAGGTAGGATAATCAGAGCATCCTAAGAAATCACCGTGAGATGAGTGCTTAAGTACTAGAGGTTGGCCACATAACGGACATGGTGATCCTTCTTTTAAATCAGTAATTTTACTTTGATTAGACATATTTCTTCCTATCTTTGCATACATTAAAGCACAAACTGAGAAAAACAAGTTCATAAATGTTAAAATTACCTCAATTAGTTTATAAGGAAAAAAAATGTCATTAAGAGATGTTGTAATTTACACAAGCGAAATTTTACGTAAACCAAATGCTGAAGTAACAGTATTTGATGATGAACTGAAGAATCTTACCGACGATATGTTAGAGACCATGTACAAACATGAAGGTATTGGTCTTGCAGGTCCACAGATTGCAGTTAACAAGAAAATTGTAGTTATTGATATTCCAGATGAAAACGGCGAACAAGGCAAGAATCCCCTTGTAATCATCAATCCTAAAATCACCAAATTAGAAGGTGAGATAGTTGACTCTCAGGAAGGATGCCTGTCAGTACCAGGTTATCAGGATACAGTACAAAGATACGAAAGATGTACTGTAGAGTATCAGAATCTGAAGGGTGAACATTGCGTATTTGATAACGTGGATGGTCTTTTTGCAATCTGTCTGCAACATGAGATTGACCACCTAGAAGGTAAGGTATTTGTTGATAAGTTATCAAGACTTAAAAGAGAAAGACTACACAAGAAGTACGAAAAGTATCTTAAAGAATTAAACTAGGGAGAATAATCTTGGATAAAAGAATTATTTTCGCAGGCACTCCTGATTTTGCAGCAGTTCATTTAAAGGCTCTGTTAGACAATGGCATCAGACCTGTTGCTGTTTATACCCAGCCTGACAGACCTGCTGGCCGTGGCCATAAACTATGCCCTTCTGATGTAAAGAAGGTGGCACTTGAGGCAGGTCTTACTGTATACACTCCTGAAAACTTTAAAGACGAAAAGGATATTTTAGATTTTGAATCTTTAAATGCGGATTTATGCATTGTAGTTGCCTACGGAGTAATTCTTCCTCAGAGAATTATTGATGCAAGTAAATATGGTTGTATCAACGTTCATGGTTCAATTCTTCCAAAATACAGGGGAGCAGCTCCTATTCAGAGAGCTCTTTTAGATGGTGAGAGTGAAACAGGCGTATCTATCATGAAGGTAGAGCTAAAGCTTGATGCAGGTGAAGTATATGAGATTGCAAAATTACCAATCGAAAATACAGATACCTCTGGCACCCTGTTTGATAAATTAGCTGCTCTAGGTGCACAGACCTTAGTTGGTTTTCTGCCAAAACTCTTTGATAGCAAAGTAAGGGCTACAGCCCAGGATGAATCTTCAGTCACCTATGCAAAAAAAATAAGCAAAGATGAAGCTGTAATGAACTTTGATCAGAGTGCAACAGATCTTGATCGCACAGTAAGAGGCTTAAATCCATGGCCTATTGCTACTACTACATTTGATGATGTTAAGTACAAGGTATTTCAAACAATCCCATGCAACGAGCAGTCAGATAAGGCTCCAGGTACTATCGTAGCTGTAGATAAAGAGGGTATTACTCTAGCCTGCAAGAAGGGTTGTATAAAATTAGTTATAATTCAAGCTCCCGGTAAAGGTCCTGTTAAAGCAGCTGATTTGGCAAGATCTCGAAAAGAAGAATTTTCAGTAGGTAAACAATTTGTCTGAAACTGTATATAAATCAATAGCGACCCCATCTAAAAAAGAGGGTGCTGATAAACGCACTCATTTTGGCTATAAAAGACCCGCAAATGCAAATAAAGGTAAGTTTTCAAAATTCAGAAAACCAGCCTCAAAAGGTCCTAACGTGGCTCAGGGTTCAGCCTCAAGAGCAGCAGCTGCTTTTTGTGTTAATGCTATTGAAGAAGGTAAATCCCTGACTGAAGCACTACCTATGTTTACTAAAGAATTAGATGACAGAGATAGAGCTTTAGTTCAAGAGATTGTTTATGGAACCTTACGCCACAGAAGATTGTTATCTACTACTGTAAATACTCTGTTTGATCACTCAATCAATCAGAGATTTAATGTAGCTAGAACCTTAATTCTATGCGCAATCTACCAGCTTTTATTCACAAGAGCACCAGCTCATGCTGTAGTTGCTGCAACAGTTGGTGCCTGTGAGCTTTGCAAATGCAAGAACTTTACGGGCATGGTAAACGCTGTCCTTCGCAGATTCCTGCGTGAAGGCGCTCATCTTGTACACAGTGCCGATCCATGTGTTGAGCATTCTTTCCCTAAATGGCTGTATGATGAATTAGAAAAAGACTATGGTGCAGAAAAGACTCTTGAAATTATGAAAGAGTCAAATGAGCATGCACCTATGTTCCTACGTGTTGAAAACAGTAAGATTTCAACAGAGGAATACAAAAAATCTTTAGAAGCCTTTTCAATCAACGCATTTACTATTGAACAAAGTCCATGCACTCTGCTTTTAGAAGAGCCTCAGGGTGTTGATAAGCTCCCATTCTTTGATAAAGGTTATATAGCAGTTCAGGACCTTGCAGCTCAGGAGACAGCTCCTTTACTTGAGTTAAAAGATGGAGATCGCGTGCTTGATACCTGCTGTGCTCCAGGCGGAAAGAGTGCTCACATTCTAGATATTTGTCAGAACGTAAAATTAGTTTGCTCTGATGTTGATGCAAAACGACTAGAAAGCGCTAAAAAGAACCTTTTAAGATTAAACAGAACTCCTGAATTTGTACTTGCTGATGTAAGTGAGGATACAAAGCAGTTTGAAGGCACATTTGATAAGATTCTAGTAGATGCTCCATGTTCAGGCACAGGTGTTATCCGCAGACATCCTGACATTAAATGGTTAAGAAGAAAGAAAGACATCGAAAAGCTTATTCAGACACAGGAAAAGATTTTAGACAACGCTTTTTCTCTTCTGAACAAGGGTGGTATTCTAGTTTACACAACCTGTTCAATTCTAAAACAGGAGAATGATGAGCAGATTCAGAAATTCCTTAAAAGACATTCTGATGCAAAACTATTGCCTTTTACAATGAATGGCAAAACCGTTTCTACATATCAGAGACTTCCAGGTGAAGACAATGCAGACGGTTTCTTCTATTCAAGGTTTATAAAAGAATAACTTATGAAGATTATCATTCTTGGATCAGGCGATGTAAGTATCGAGCTTGCAAAATACCTAGTAAATGCAGGCCACGCGGTTACTGTTGCAGACACAGCATCAGAAGCTCTAACTGATATTGCAAATCGTATCGATCTACGTGTTGTAATTGGCAACCCGGCATCCCCTGCAACCTTACGAAGAGCAGGTGCTGAGAATACTGAGCTTCTTGTAGCAACAACTTCAGACGATGAAGCGAATATCACCGCATGCTGCGTTGCTCATTTTCTGTTTAAGATTCCAAGAAAAATTACAAGATTAAGAACTGCAGATTATCTTCAGGAAGTAGACGAACTGTTTGGTCCTAAATCAATTCCTATCGACCATATTATTGCAACAGAGCACTTAATCACTCAGAACATTATGAGTATGATTGAATTACCCGGCGTAAATGCTATCGGCTCATTCTGCGATAACAGAATTATTGTTGCAAACACAAAAGTTGAAATTGGTGGCAAGTTGTTAGGTAAAACCATCAGTGACTTTAATACTTACGAGAGTAAAGCCAGTATCGTAGCAGTTTACCGTGAAGGTAAATATCTGTCAGATTTCCACAAAGATGTTTTCCATATCGGCGATGAAGTTTTCTTCTGCTGCCAGAGAGACAGAGCTTTATCTCAGTTATCAGCTTTAAGAAAACTATCCATTGGTGATAGAAATATCGCCATCTCAGGCGGTACCCACGTTGCAGATTCACTTGCGCGCTCTCTATCTGAAAGATATAGCGTAAAACTCATTGAAGCTGATCCTGCCCGTGCAAAACGATCTGCTTTAGCCTTACATGACACTGACGTTGAAGTATACAACGCAAGTCCTATGGATATGGACTTTATGCGCGAGGAAAACCTCGATACTACAGATTTGTATATCGCTGCCACACCAACTGATGAAACCAACATTATGTCCTCTTTAATCTTAAGAAAAGTGCATAACGTAAAGACATTAGCTTTAATCCGTGGCGATGGTTATGTAGATTTAACCAAGAATGATAACAGTGATATCGATACTGTCGTATTCCCTAAAGAATCTATCATCTCAGCTTTACTGTCTCTGATTAGACAGGAGGGCGTTGAGAATGTTCAGCTCTTCAGACAAGGTAAATCAGAAGCAATTGAGCTAACCTTAGAGGGCTCAAAGTTTACAAGTAAGATTATTGGTAAGAAAGCAGAATCATTAAACCTGCCAAAAGGTGTAACCTTAGGTTTAGTAATAAGAGGCAAAAAGATTTTATCTATCGATTCTGATCTTGTTTTCGAGGATAAAGACAAGGTAATTGCTTTCCTTGATGATCATTCACAGATGAGAAAGCTTGTTAAGTTTTGCCGTCCATTCTCCTTCTGGATCCCAAAGTGGTAACAAATCGTGGTTATTGATTACAGGCTTATTGCAAAACTCTTAGCACCGGCACTATTCCTTTTCGGAATTGTGGCCTTTATTCCTGCTATCTACGCATTCTGTAACGACTCAAAGGCACTGTCTGCTTTCGTGGCAACAGGTATATTAAGTCTTGTGGTTGCTATTATCTGCAGAAGCATAGGTAAAAAAGCAGGACCAAATACCTCTCTTAGAGTGCTGTTCCTGTTTACCACCTCTCTTTGGATCATAGTATCTTTAATTGCCGCAATTCCCTTTTACTATCAGTTACCTGATTTATCTTTTGCACAGGCTTTTTATGAGTCCTGTTCAGGACTTTCAACTACAGGATCAACTGTAATTACTCATATCAGTGAAAGACCTCAGGCAATTCTGCTTTGGAGAGGAATTCTTCAGTATATCGGTGGCGTTGGGTTCGTGGTATTAGCGGTAGTAATTCTGCCTATTTCTGCAATGGGTGGTATGAGTATCTTCAAAACTGAATCCTACTCTTTTGACGGTTCTGCTAAATTTACCCCTCATCTCAAGACAATGGCTATCTCCCTTTTCGTATGGTACCTAGCTATTCTGGTCTTATGCTCATTCTTCTTTGTTGCAGGCGGATTTGATTTATTTAAGGCTGTTGTAACTGCATTAAGTACTGTATCTACTGGTGGTATGGCGCCAATGGATACTCAGATGAATGGAACAGGACCTTTCATTCAGTACACCACAATTTTCTTTATGTTCCTCTCAAGCTGCCCATTTCTGCTAATTCTTGCGTCAATCTCAGGTAGCCCTACTCTGTTCTTTAAAAATCAGCAGGTAAGGGGCTATTTTCTTATTAACTTTACCGTTGCAGTAATTGTTGGAATCTCTTTAATTTGCGTTAATGAGTATGATTTTGAGAAAGCTATGAGAATTGCTTTCTTTAACGTAATTTCCATTACATCGACCACTGGATTCTCCCTTGAGGACTTTACCTTATGGAATCCGCTAGCCTCAAGTCTGTTCCTGTTTATTCTAGCAATTGGCGGCTGTTCAGGATCAACCTCAGGTGGTATTAAAACATTCAGATTGCAGATCTGTTTTTCAATGTTAACCACACAGTTACAGAAACTCTTGCACCCACACATTGTAAGTGAGCCTCGTTTTAACGGAAAAGTAATCGATCCTGATACCTTATCATCTGTAATCACTTTCTTAGTGTCTTATATGATCATTGCGATGATTTCCTGTGTGATAGCCTGTTCATTAGGCTTAGATTTAGGCGACTCGATTACAGCTTCTGTATCATGTCTGTCTAATATTGGACCTGCAATGGGTCCAACCTTAAATCCATCATCAGACTTCAGTAAGATTTCTGACCCATTGTGTATTTTATTCAGCCTGGACATGATCCTAGGCCGTCTTGAGATACTTCCTGTATTACTTTGCTTTACAAGAATGTTCTATAAAAGATAATTCAAATAAAGCCTATTAGTAATATACCCAGAAGTCTATGCTTAGTATTAGCATCCAGGCGATGTTATGAATAGCACAGCCGATTAAACAGAACTTTCTTTCCTTTGCGATTTTAGCTTCTTCCTCGCAATGGATGACTGTTCTGTATGTAGATGCTGCAAGTGGCATCAGAGCAACTGCAACAATCACTGATTCCCATAACTTGTGAGACTGAATGCAGGCAAGCATTGACAGGAAGGCAGATACTGTAAATAGAATCAAAAGGTAAACTGCAGACTTTTTAGGACCAAGTCTTGCAGGAATTGTTTTTTTACCAGATAGTCTATCCTCGGTAATATCACGCATAGACGCTACAAGAAGCACCATAATTGAGTGAAGACCAATTGCACAGGCAAGTAAATAGGTATCAGGGAATACATCCACACCTACACCGCATGAACCTAATACTAAAATCTGAGAGCCGATAACAGCTGCCAGGCCAAAGAAGATAAATACTGCAATATCGCCGAATCCCATATAGCCATAAGCAACGCCAATCGTGTAGCAGATTGCAGCTAAAATTGCCATCACACCTATAAAAATAAACCATGACAGTAAATGGAAATCAGAACCGATTGCCATCAGTAAGGCTACTATACCTGTAGTGCATGACATTAAAGTAACGGTAACTAGTGATTTTCTTAATGAGGTGAGTGAAATTGAACCTATCATTACAGCGCGAATAGGGCCCAAACGGTTAGGTCCATCAGCTTTCTTTAGTGCATCTCCATAATCGTCAGCAAAATTACTTAAAATCTGGAGTAACACACCTGTTACCACAACTAAAAAACCAACAATTAAAGAATAGATTGTTACCTTTCCGTAGTAATAACCTAAACCACAACCCACACCGCAGTTTGTTGATGCAAGCAGCAGTGACTTTACGCGCATTTCGCTAAGCCAATCTTTAAACATTTTTGCCTTTATTAATTTATAAATATAACCAGTAATCAACTATTAAAATCAAAACCCAAATGAAATCAATTAAACAGCAACAAAGCATCAACAGATTGAATCTAAGCTTCAATTTATTAGTTTTATTCTTATACTTCAAGATATTATAAAGCAAACTAATCATTGGTAAGTAACCAATTATGATAAGAATTGCCTCGACTGCTCTATGAGATGTGGTACACGCTAAAACTGAGAAAAATAAAGAAGCAACGAATACACCTATTAAGTAAACTGTCGAAATTTCATACTTTAAAAGTTTGGTAAATGATTTTTTTAAAGCTGCTTTTTCTGGTTTATAATAACGCATTTCACTTACGAACAGAATCATCAGTGAGCTGAGTGCTGTTGAAAAACCTAAAAAATAAGTATCAGGATAAATATCTGTTACATATTTAGAAGAGCAGACAATCATAAGCTGAGAACCTACAATTGATGACATTGCAAAAACAAAGAAAATAGTATGGGCACTAATACCATCATAAATTGTTTTTGTGGTAAAGCTAAATACCAAGGTCAGCAATACACAGATAACGCAGATAAAGATGAACCATGACAGGGTCTGAATATTTGAGCCCATAGACAGGTAAATTGCTATACCGCCAAAAATTGTAGTAAGCAATGTTACGATAGCCATTCTCTTTCTTAAGCCTGTAAGAGATATTTCTCCAATCATAATAGGAGAAACAATTCCTTCATTTTTCTCTTTTCTGTGCTTTCTGTAGGCTCTTGAATAATCTAACGAATAGTTACACAAAGCCTGAATACCAATACCAGCAAAGATAATGCTAAGGGCAATAACAAAAGTTGAGCAGGTAAAATGACCGTAATAAAAGCCTAAGGCGCAGCCGACAGAACAGTTAGAAAAAGCTACCAAGAGTGAGATTAAACGGGAATTTAGCAGTATTTCTTTAAACATTTGAAAATTCTTAATTATTAATTCTGCAATTATTCTAATTGATATTTGCTATATTTTTGAGATTTTTTGGAAAAATAAGAAATCTTCTTTAACCACATGTATAATTTGTGATGTATTTGTAGTTTTGGAGAAAAATATGCTATTTGACGACCCAGCTTTACGTCAACTAAAAAACAATTTTGAAAATGACAAAGTAAAAAAAGAAGGTTATGTAAAAGCAACCGACCGCGGTTTTGGTTTCCTAGAAGTAGAAAGAGAATCATTTTTTATTACACCTAACGACATGAGAAATGTTGTAAATGGTGACAGAATCACAGCTGTTATCGAAACAGACGATACCGGCAAAACAAGAGCAATTCCAGAGAAGATTGTTGAGCCTTATTTAAAGAGATTCGTTGCAAAAGTACTATTCATTCAAGGTCGAATCAACATTATCCCTGATCATCCTAATATCAATATCAGAATTCAGGCCGACGATAAGCGTGCGGATAAATCTGCAAAACTTCAAAACGGTGACTGGGTTATCTGTAATCTGACTGCACATGCCTTAAAAAGCAGATTCTTCAAAGCTACTGTAGACGAGTTCATCTGTTCTAAGGACGATCCAAAGGCTCCATGGACAGTAAGCTTAAGAAAGTACGATCTTCCACTTGAAGAGCCAAAAGATCAGGAATTTGATTTTAAAGAGACCTCTCTTCCAAGACAGGATCTTACAGACATTCCATTTGTAACCATAGACTCAGCTCATACTGAGGATATGGACGACGCCTTATTTATTCAAAAAGAAGGTGACTGCTACGTGCTGTATACAGCAATTGCAGACCCTACAGGTTATATTCAGGAAGACTCTCAGTTCAATCAAATTGCATCACATAGAGCATTCTCTATTTATCTTCCTGGTAAAGATATCGATATGCTTCCTAGAATTCTATCTCAGAACCTTTGCTCACTTCGTCAGGATGAAACAAGACCTGCGTTAGTTGGCATTATGACAATTGACGCTGAAGGCAAGCTTCTTGAGGATAAGACCGAGTTTATGTTAGCAACTATCAAGTCTCAAGGTAAGATGATTTATAACGAAGTATCTGACTATCTAGAAGGTATTGAAGGCGCAACTTTTAAGCCAACTGATAAGATTAAGGAGATCCTAGATTTATTAGTTGAGTTTACAAAGGTAAGAGATGCCTATAGAGCAAAGCATGCTGCAACCTTTAAAAACCGTCCTGATTACGAATTCGTATTAAAGGATAACGGCGCCCTTGACCATATTGAAACTAATTACAGACGAATTGCAAATCAGATCGTCGAAGAGTCTATGATTGTTTCAAACGTAGCTGCAGGCAGCTTCCTTGCTAAAAAGATAAACAGCGGTATCTTTAATATTCACCGTGGCTTTGATATGCAAAAGAAGAAGGATATTATCGACCTTTTAGAAAAAGAGCATTGTCCTTTCAATGAAGACAAGCTTGATACTATTGAAGAGTACAACTCTATCAGAAGATTTGCCATCGAGCATGATAACGACTACTTAGATAGCAGAATCAGAAAGCTTCAGGAGTACTCTGAAATTGGTATCGCTCCAGGCCCTCACTATGCCTTAGGCGTTGAAAATTATGCAACTTGGACCTCTCCAATCAGAAAGTATGGTGATATGGTAAACCACCGTCTGTTAAAGGCTGTGATTGTTGGTACTGCACATCCAACTCTTCCTGATGAAGAAATTCTTAAGATCATGAATGAAGCACGTCGTACCAATCGTATGGCAGAGCGCGATGTAAGAGACTGGTTATACGTTGAGTTCCTCGAGCCTGAGATTGAAAAGAAGACTGCATTTGAAGGTACTATCTTTGATATTTCACGTGGCGGATTAAAGGTTCTTTTAGATGATAACGGTGCTATGATTTTCGTTCCATTCTCCTACATCAGCGAAAGCAAAGAGTATCTAACCTTACAGGGTGATACAGGAGAGGCTTTTGTAAATGGCGAAGTTGTAAAGAGACTTGGCGATAAGATTAAGATAAAGATTGTTGAAGTAAACAAGGAAACAAGATCAGTAATCGGTGCTCCTGTAGAGTCTTTTGGTGGTCTTATCCTTCCTGATCCATACGCACCAAAGCGTCCACATGGTAAATTCAATAAAAGAAGATAGTTTTTATCGTTAATAAATTCAAAGGGGCCTATAGTAGGCCCCTTTATCAATTTGTATTCAGTTTATTCTTCAATACCGCTTTGCTTAATCAGGGCATCTACAGAAGGCTTTCTGCCACGGAATTCTTCGAAGTTCTTTAATGGGTCAGAAGCGCCACCACAGGCTAGAATCAATTCTTCAAATGACTTACCAGTCTGCTTGTCAAAAATACCTTTTTCCTCAAATAATGAAAAAGCATCTGCAGCTAATACTTCAGCCCATTTATAACTGTAGTAACCAGCTGCATAACCGCCTGCAAAGATATGAGAGAAACTGTTAGGGAATCTGCTGTCTTTGAAGCTTGGAGTTACTGCTACCTGCTCTCTTACTTCATTTAGAATTTCAAATATTCTGGCCCCCTTTGACTTGTCATATTCAAGGTGAATTCTAAAGTCAAATAAGGCAAACTCAATCTGGCGAAGCATTCCCATTGCTGATTCAAAGTTTTTAGCAGCTAAAAGAGCATCTAGCTTCTCTTTTGGAAGAGGCTTTCCTGTCTTTACATTAGATGATAGGAATTTTAGAACTTCCTCCTGCCATGCAAAGTTCTCATTAAACTGACTTGGAAGTTCCACTGCATCCCAAGGCACACCATTGATACCAGATACTGCTGAAATATCAATTTTTGTTAATAACTGATTTAGTGTGTGGCCAAACTCATGGAACATGGTTAGAACTTCATCATGAGTAAGCTCTGTAATATTGCCATTTACCGGACGTGTAAAGTTGCATACTAGATATGCAACAGGCAACTGAAGAGCACCATCATAGCGATAACGACGAGTTAAACACTCATCCATCCAGGCGCCACCTCTTTTACCAGGACGTGCGTACAGATCCATAAATAAAGAACCAATACGTGAACCGAACTTATCTTCATATACATCATAGCATTTTACGTTCTCATTCCATACATCAACACCAAAACGCTGTTTTATGCTGATGCCATATAGGCGATGAGCGCATTCGAACATGCCTTCAATAACTTTGTCCTCTGGAAAATAAGGTCTTAATTCTTCCTGAGAAAAAGCATACTTCTCCTGTAACAGTTTCTCTGAATAGAAAGAAACATCCCAAGGCTTTAAATCATCGCATCCATTTTCTTTTGCGTACAGACGTAACTGATGAACTTCTTTTTCTCCCTGCTTGTGAGATTTTTTAGCTAGATCTTCAAGGAAACTTACAACTGTTTCAGGGGTGTCGGCCATCTTAGTTGCTAAAGATAAGTGCGCATAGGTTTTAAAGCCTAATAATTTTGCTCTTTCATCACGTAAGGCTAAAATCTCCTCCATGATTGGAGCATTATCCCATTTACCCGCATTAGGACCGATTTCAGAAGCACGTGTGCTGTAAGCTACATAAAGTTCCTTACGTAACTCTCTATTTTCACAATATTGTAAAAATGGAATGTATGATGGCATCTCTAGGGTAAAGATATAACCTTCTTTTTTCTGCTGCTCAGCTTCACTTCTAGCAAGTTTTAGTGCACTCTCAGGTAACCCCTTTAGCTTATCTTTATCAGTAACATGTAAAGTATAGCCATGAGTAGCATCAAGCACGTTATTTGAGAACTTTGACTGTAACTCAAATAATCTTGAAATAATTTTTGCGTCCTTTTTCTGATCTTCTTCACTTAAATCAATACCAGACAGTTTAAAATCTCTAATAGAGTTTTTTATAGCCTTCTGCTGAGGCTGAGACAGACGACCGAAAGCATCAGACTGTTCAATCTTCTTTAAAACATCAAAATAAGGCTTATATTGGCCTGCCCATGAGCTGAACTCAGCTAATAAAGGCAGACACTCGTCGTGAGCTGTTCGAAGTTCTGGAGTGTTGTTTACTGAATTTAGATGTGATACGACAGACCATACTTTTGATAAATCATCATCAGCTTCTTCAACAGGCGCTATCACATTATCCCAGGTTGGCTCATCTTTTGACTTTTCTGAAACATCAATCATTACGGATTTACATTTCTCAATAACCTTGGTTAATGCCTCTTTTACGTGCTCAGGCTTTACAGCTGAGAACTCTGGCATACCACTATAGTTAATTAGAGGATTTGAAGAAGTTTGATTTTCCATTATTTTTCCCTTTCATTACATTTATAGTCTTATTTTACTATGAATTTAAGTCTATTTTGATACGGCTTTTTGTATGTGCTAAGATCTCATTAAAGATTTTTTTGCCCGCGTTTATATCTTGTAAATGGGGGCTACTTCGGCAGTTTTCGATATGTCAGATCAAAATAATATTTTTGAAAAAAGAGTGAATGCTTTATGCCTGCTCTTAGAACAACTAAACCTAGATGCTCTCATTGTTAATCACGATGACGAGTACTTATCTTATGAATTAAATCCTGATGAAGAAAGAATTAAATACATTTCTGGATTTTCAGGAAGCGCAGGTTACGTAATAATTGCAAGAAACTTCAATAGCGAACTGACCGACAAAGGAATTATCCTAAAAGACCGGAACAACGAGAAAGAATACAGAGCTACAAAAAACTGTGCTGTATTCGTAGACGGACGTTATGTAGTTCAGGTAAAAGAACAGATTGATGAGAATATCTTTGATAACTTCGATTTTGCATCTGTAACTCCAAGCAGCTGGTTAAGCGCAATAATGCCTAAAAACTCAAATGTAGGCATAGACTTAAACTGCATCAGCTATCAGGAATACCTAAAGATTAAAGAAGAACTTGACAACTTCAATATCAACCTGCAGCCTACAAACGAGAATCTAATCGATACTATCTGGAATGACAGACCAGAACCAACAATCTCAGAGATTATGATTTTCCCTGACGAATACAATGGCTGTCCTAGTCCTCAAAAGAGACAGCAGATAGCAAAATCTCTAAGAGATAAAGATCTTGATGCTACAGTTATCTGCGATCCGGAGAGCATCTGCTGGTTACTGAATATCCGCGGTAAAGACAGAGAGTTTTTACCTATCATCAACTGTAAAATGGTTGCTTACTCTAACGAAGCGTTAGAGTGGTATATAAACATTAACCACTTCAAAGATGACAATACTCTAGAGCAGCTTCAAGAACATATCGGTCACATAGACATTTTCCCTGAAGATAAGTTCAATGACGTAATTGAAAGATTATGCTCATCATCATGTACGGTATATGTCGATCCTGAAAGCACAAATGCCAACACCATGCTTCACCTCTATAAAGGTGGTGCGCGAGTAATTGAAGGAATTGGTCTTTGCCAGCTTCCAAAAGCCTGCAAAAATCACATCGAAATTGCTGGTGAGTACAAGGCTCACATCAAAGACGGAATTGCCATGTGCCGCTTCCTGTCATGGCTAGACAATCTGACTTTATTAGATAGCCAGACTGAAAACGATGATTCATTCATAAGACGCGTTGAAAACACAACTGAGGCCGATCTTGCAGACCGCGCTCTTAATTTCAGAAAAGTAGAAGTAGGCTTTATTGAATCGTCTTTTGCAACAATTTCTGCACTAGGACCAAATGCAGCGATGTGTCACTACAATCACATCAATGAAAAAGAACCTCGCAAACTTGGTCGTGACAGTATATATCTTATTGACAGTGGTGCGCACTTTATTGAAGGAACCACTGACATTACAAGAACAGTTCTAGTAGGTCCTCATCTTAGTGATGAAATCAAAAAGATGTACACTTTGGTACTAAAATCTCATATTGCACTAGCGACATTAATCTTCCCAAAAGGAACCTCAGGCCTGCAGATTGATGCAATTGCACGTCGTCCTTTATGGGATAACGGCGTGGACTTTGCTCACGGTACAGGTCACGGTGTAGGACATGTATTATCTGTACATGAAGGCCCACAATGTATTTCTTCAAGAAGATCAACCATTCCTCTAGTTCCTGGAATGGTAATCTCTAACGAGCCTGGCTATTACAAAGAAGGTGAGTACGGTATTCGTTTAGAAAACCTGTTAGTTGTACTACAATGTACTCAACCAGGAATGCAGCATATGTTATGCTTCTCCCCACTAACATTGGTTCCTTTTGACAATCGATTCATAGTCAAAGAGTTGTTGTCACAAAATGAAATTGAGTGGCTTAACAATTATCACCAAAATGTTAATAATGTAATTACTAATGCAGCGACTTCATTAACTGAAAATGAAGTTACCTGGCTTGCTAAAGCAACTAAAGCAATTTAGGAGTAACTAATGCTATTTTGGAAAAAGAGTCTTCCTGGCTCTTTATATTGTCAGACAAGACTTCAACAGCTACCAACAATTCCTGTTGATTCATCTTCATATAATATTTTAGAGACTCCAACTCGTTGCTTTAGTAGAGTATTAGAACTTATTGCCAGTGCAAAAGAAAGAATTATGATTACAGCTCTATATCTTCAGGATGATGAAGTAGGCAGAAAGGTACTCAATGCTTTATATGAAGCAAAAGCTAAAAATCCAAAGCTGTATGTACGTGTATATGTTGATTTCCACAGAGCTCAGAGAGGACTTATCGGTAAAGGCCCATCTTTAGGTAATTCAGAGCTTTACTACAGCCTTGCAAAAGATTGCGAGACACCACCTGCAGTTTATGGCGTTCCTGTAAAAAGACGTGAAATCTTTGGCGTTATGCACCTAAAAGGCTTCGTCTTTGATGACACTGTTTTATATACAGGAGCAAGTATAAATAATGTATACATGGATTTTGACGGTAAGTATCGTTTAGACAGATACCACGAGATACATTCTAAAGATCTTGCTAATGTTATGTGCGCCTACGCAACTAACGCTTTCCATCCAAACTATGCTGTACAGGACTTTTCACAGGAAAAAGTTAAACCTGCAAAAGAGATGCGCGATGAAATTAAAGAGTTACGTCGCCACTTAACAAATGTCCAGTACACCTTTAAAAATGAGAAAATCCACGATTACCAGATTGGTTTAACCCCACTTGCAGGTCTTGGTAAAAAAGCCAACCAGTTAAACCGTGCTGTAATGTGGTTATTAGGTGCAGCTAGAGAAAAACTGTTTATCTGCACTCCTTACTTTAACCCACCGAAGATTGTATCTCAGGCAATTGAGAATGCTCTTGCCCGTGACGTTACCGTTACACTGGTAGTTGGAGCAAAAAGAGCAAATGACTTCTTTATCAGAGAAGGAGAAAACTTCTCTCCAATTGGTGCAATTCCATACATCTATGAGCAGAATCTAAAAGACTTTGTAGAAAAGAATCAGGAATACATCAATCAGGGCTTACTAAAGATCATGCTATGGGAAGATGGTAACAACACTTACCATGTAAAAGGCATGTATATCGATAACAACATGGCTTTAATTACTGGTAACAATCTCAATCCAAGAGCATGGAGCCTGGATTTAGAGAATGGTATTGTTATTTCCGATCCATATCATCAGCTAAATGAAAAGTTCAGTCATGAACAGCAATATCTTCTAAAACATACTAAGCAGATTAAAACTCCTGCTGATTTGGAAAGCTTTGAAAACTACCCTGAAGAAGTACAGAAGATCTTAAAGAAGGTTAAGAGACTTAGGGCTTCAATCTTCATTAAACAATTGTTGTAAAAAACTATGGCCTTTAGTGACGATACATTTTATTCAAGCACTGATATAACCACTTTAAAAGGGTTAGGGCCTAGCTATACTAAAAGCTTTTATAAAAAGGGGTTCTATAATCTTTTTGATCTCCTTTTAGACTTTCCTTTTAAATATCTTGATCAGACTAAAATTTCTCCAATTGCATCGATCACTCCTGATGGCCGATATTACTTTTTAGATGCTCATATTACCCGGGTACAGCTGATTCAGAAGAATCGCATGAACATCCTTAAAGTGCATTTAATGGATACAACAGGAACAATTGAGGCTGTATTCTTTAACCTTTACGCAAATCAGATAAAAAACTACGTAAATGGCGCAAGGGTTTTAGCATTTGGTCCTGTAAAAAGAAACAATTACAACAACAGCATCAATATAACTCAGCCTACAATCACATTTCTGAATGAGGATGATATTGTAGAGACACAGGACAGAATGACTCCTGTTTATCATGCTGTAGAGAAAGTTCCTCAGGCTTCTATCAGAAAAACTATCAATGGCATACTGCAGAATTTAAAGGCAATGCCTATGCAGGAACTGCTTCCTGCAGAACACAATCCTTTTAAATTAAGCTTTAACGAGGCTTTAGATTTAGTTCATTACCCTTATCCTCTTGAGGATCCAAAAGCTAAATTTCTAAAAGAAAAGACTGATGCCTTCAAACGAATCTGTTTTGAAGAGTTGATTGCTTATCAGTTAACTCTGTTGTCTTTAAAAAAGAAAAACATAAACCATAAGAGTATCAGCCTTAAAAAAGAGTCCAATCTTATCAGTGACTTTTTAAAATCCCTGCCATTTACTCTGACTAATGCGCAGCTGCGTTCTTTCAATGAGATAAGTCAGGATTTAGAAAAAGACATTCCTATGCTGCGTCTCTTACACGGCGATGTGGGTACAGGTAAAACATTAGTCGCTGTATTAGCCTGTCTGCAGGCTACTGCATCAAAGCAACAGTGCGTGCTTTTAGCTCCTACAGAACTTCTGGCAATGCAGCATTTTAAAAAGATTGATGATTTACTCAAGAACTTTGGAATAAAAACTGTTTTAATTACATCATCAGTAAAAGGCAGCAAAAGAACAGAAATTCTCGAGCAGATTAAATCAGGTGAGGCTCAGGTAATAGTTGGAACACACAGTGTTTTCCAGGCCGAGGTAAACTACCATAGCCTTGCTCTTGCCATTATCGATGAGCAGCATCGTTTTGGCTTAGACCAGAGGCTGTCACTTTTAAGAAAGGCTCCCTCTGGTATCAATTTACATCAGCTTGTAATGACCGCAACTCCTATTCCAAGAACATTGCAGCTTGCTCTATTCTCTGATCTGGATGTGTCATCTTTAGACGAACTTCCAAAAGGCAGAAAGCCTATCGTTACAGCAGTGGTTTCTGAAGACAAGAAAGCAGACATCTATGCTAGACTTCGCGAAGTATGCACTCAAGGCACACAGGTGTACTGGGTATGTCCTAATATTGAAGAAACCGAAGATGATAACTCAAGTGTCAAAACTGCTTTTAAAGATTTAAAAAAAGCTCTTCCAAATCTAAAAATTGCCCTGTTGCATGGACAGCTCTCCTCTACCGAAAAGCAGAAAATTATGAAAGGCTTTTTAGAGGGCGAATACAACATATTAGTATCCACTACCATTATTGAAGTGGGTGTAGATGTTCCAAATGCATCTATAATTATTATTGAAAGTGCTAATAAATTGGGTTTAGCTCAATTACATCAGCTAAGAGGTCGTGTAGGTAGAGGCGCTAAAGAATCATATTGTATTCTAATGTATCAAAAGAAGGAAGATGATCTAAATCCAATCTCTATGCAGCGACTGAATATCATGAAAAGCACCAATGATGGATTTAAGATTGCAACCGAGGATTTGAAATTAAGAGGTCCAGGTGAAGTATTAGGACAAAAGCAGACCGGTTTTGATTTATTTAGAATTGTTGATGTAAATAGAGACTTTGAACTTATCGATGACGCAAGAAAAGCAGCCATTGATATAATCAATAACGACGAAACCAACACAAAAGCACTAATAACCCGTTGGTTCCCCGGCTTTAAGGTATGACGGACTGACTATGGCATTAAGAGCAAATTTACGCACTTCCTCTAAAAAAGGCTTTGTACAAAAAGTTCTTAAATATGTTTTTATTGCTTTATTTCTACTTGCAGCTGTTGTGATTGGAAGTGTTCTATATTTCAATAATCAGAATATTAAAGCCCCTTTACTTAAGCTTATTTCAGAAAGAACAAGTCTTGACATCAATTGCAACAAGATTGAATTTTCTGCTTTATACCCTAACATATTAAAAGTTGAAGACGTTACCATAGGTAAAACCCACATTGATGAAGTTTATGCTGAATATGATTTAGAAAGCCTGGTCAGAGCAAATACCCTTAAGCTCAAATATTTCTATTGCCGAGGAGTTAAACTCAACGATGACGATTTAACTACCTTAAAAAAAGAGCGTTTTTCCTTTAAATCCATTCAAATCGATAAATTCGATTTAGTTGATATTCCTTTTAAAACCAGAAGTTTAGATGCACAGAATGCAACATTAAGTGCAGATAAAACATCTATAGATAATAACGGAAATTTAACTTTTGATACAGCAAAGCTAAGCTTTGCTCAAGGAACTATCGACGAAATCATCCTAAAGAAATTTAGTGTAAATCTAACCCAGAGCACTGATGTATACAATCTTACCGATTTAAATACTCAGATTTATGGCGGTAACATCAGTGCTGACTTAAGTATTGATAAAAAAACACATGCCTTAGTGTTTTCAAGGCTCAATATCAACAACATTATCTTTAAAGATTACAAAGCTATAAGCGAAAAATACAATATCTACGCACCTGAAGCTTTTGTATCAAATTCAGTATTAGTCCTGCCAAAAGAAAATCTGCTGCTAGGACAAGTAACGGGTGAAATCAAAGATTTGAGCCTTGCCAATTCAAAGGTTTTATTAGATTTTAATGGCAACGCAAATGAAATCTCAAAGCCAAATATTCAGCTTACCGCAAGCAAATCGCGAGTTATCGCACATTTAAAACCTGAAAGCATCAATCTCAAGCTTGATGGAAATATCTTTGAAGGACACTACAGCTTTGATGCTGACTATTCATTAGATTTAGATGGTTACAATCTGAATATCAACAATATTGAGATTAAAGATACTAAACTTGAGCCAACAGCAAAGCTTGCAGAGTACCTTACAAACGCAGCCTACGATTACAACACTTACATTAAAAAGGCTGCAATTTCCAATTGTGAGTATGTCTCTAATGTAGACAGTTTTCCTCTTACAGCTAAAAACGTTAACTTTACGGCAAGCAATTACTGTTTTGACAAAGACAAAAGAGAACTAAAAGGCTTTAATGGAGAGGCAAAACTTTATATTGATAGTGCATACTATAAAGATCTTTTCATCAATAAAATAACTCTTGAGTCCACCTTAAATGACAGCATCTTTACCTTAAAGGCTCCTGAAATAAAACTAGGTGATTCTACCCTTTTTGCAAATTACAACTTTGATTATGAGAAGAAACTATCAAGTTTTACTGCCAAAACAGATAGCTTTGATATAAGCAGATTAAATTCAGGCCTTTTCAATTACCTGTTCAATGGCAAGTTGTCTTTTGACATCAACTTAATAGGATCACAGACTCCAGAAAAAACTGGTTGTTCTGACGAGACTCTAATGAGTCATGAAAATGTTATCCCACCTTATGCAAAAGAAGGTTATGGAGCAAGTCTTCAACAAAATACAAATCACTTCTATCTGTCAGATATGTACGTAAATGGCTACATCAAAGCAAAAGGTAATTCCTCATTACTAGTGTCAAGACTTGGTATTGATTTGCTTAATGGCGGAGAAATGCACGATTACATGCTGAATACAGAGCAGATGCTAGATGCTATATCTTCAGGTGATTTAGGTCTATACAACCTTGATTACAACGCCACAATCACCAATAGCGTTGCAAAATTCAAGTTAAAGACAGGTCTTACAACCTCTCATTTAACCTCTGTAGGAACATTTGATTTATCAACTAATACTCTGAAAACTAAGGCTACCTTAGTGTCACTAGCCAAAGACAGTGTAACCAGAATTATCATAAAAGGGGCATTAGGAGAGCTTACCTATTATGTAAATGCTATTACCAGAGGCGAGATAAGGCCTGGTATTAACATAAAAGGTACAGATATTATCTACCCTTCAGATAAGAGTTTAGAAAAAGAAACATCTAATAAAACAGAAGACTCAAAAGAGGATGAGTCTGAAGAGAATAATGGTCTTGAGATACAGAGTAATTCTTTAGAATAATTTATGAAGGTAAAAGGTAAGGCACTTTGGCCTTACCTTTTAAACCTGATTAAGACTTTTCTGATACCTTGATGGTAATTGAAGGTTTCTTTTTGGTCTGAATTAAATCATCTGAGCCTAGTGTTGAACCAGTAACATTAGCAAGGTAAACCATAAAGCTTGGAACCTCATCTGACAGGCCTGAACGGACTACACCTAATGAAGCTGTAAACTCTGCTCCTAAAAGCACAATCCACCATGAAACGTAAATCCAGATAAACAGAACAGGAATTACAGCAATTGCGCCATAAATTGCTTCATAGTTTGAGAAATTCAGGATAAACACAGAGAAGATCTTTTTAGAAACCTCAAAAGCCACTGTCACGAAGATTGCGCCTAAAAGTGCATCCTGGAATTTAACTCTTACTCTGGGAACGATGATATACAGGGCTGTAAGCACACCACACTCGATTACGATTGGAAACACAAAGTAAGCAATCATAAGAGGAATACCAATCGAGGCTTTACTTGTAATTGCAAAGCTCATTACTTTTGAGAAGATCCAGATAATAATGCCTAGTGCAACAGGACCTAATGTCAACAGAGTCCAGTAGATGGCAAGCATGGTACCTAACTTTCTTCTGCCACCTCTCCAGATCCTGTTTAAACACTGGTCAATAGAACGTACCAGCAGAAGGGAAATCAGGAAGAAAGCAGCTGTACTTGTTACAGTAAGCTTACCAGCATGGTCAACAAAGGTTCCCACATAGTTGCTTAAATTCTCTGCAAATACAGGCATAAAGTTATCTTTAACAAATAACTTTAATGATTCACGAACATCTTCAAAAGAAGGAAAAACTGCAAATACATAGAAGCAGACACTGATTGCAGGTATCAACGCTAAAATTGATGTGAATGATAAAGCGGAGGCTTCAAGACCGATTGAATCTCTTTTTACTCGTCCTAAAAAGTATAAATATAGTTCTTTCACATTTTCTCCACTTTTTTATTATTCTAGGGTATTTTTTTGGAAACTCACTTTAGTTTTCCTAGAAAGATTTTACTAAAAATCCTTGCATTAGTCTGTTTCCAAAACAAAATTATTCTAAACAAACAATAATATACGCACCATTTGTATATTTTTTTAAATCTTTTTTTTTAAAAATGTTAGTTAGCTCAAAAATAAGCTAAAATAACGCATATTCTTTACTAAGCAACTCGACTTATCCGAGTCATTATCATCATTACAGGTTATCAAAATGGATGTTCAAAAGATCCGCAACATTGCTATTATTGCCCACGTTGACCACGGTAAAACTACACTAGTTGATAAATTATTACGCCAGTCAGGTACTCTTGATCGTAACGAATTAGGCCAAGAGCGCGTAATGGATTCAAACGATATCGAAAAAGAACGTGGTATTACAATTCTATCTAAAAATACCGCTATCAATTGGAACGATTACCGCATTAACATCGTAGACACACCAGGCCACGCTGATTTCGGTGGTGAGGTTGAGCGCGTTATGTCAATGGTTGAATCAGTATTACTACTTGTTGACGCTGTTGACGGTCCTATGCCTCAGACAAGATTCGTAACTCAAAAGGCATTCGCTGCAGGTTTAAAGCCAATCGTTGTTATCAATAAGTGCGACCGTGAAGGCGCACGTCCTGATTGGGTTATCGATCAAGTATTCGACCTGTTTGATAACTTAGGTGCAACTGATGAGCAGTTAGACTTCCCTGTTGTTTACGCATCCGCATACCAGGGCTGGGCAACTCTAGATTTAGATTCTCACGGCGACACCATGGAGCCTTTATTCCAGACTATCGTTGACCGTGTAAGCCCACCAGAGGCTGACCTTGATGGTCCATTCCAGATGCAGATTTCATCATTAGACTTTACTTCATACGTTGGTGTTATTGGCGTTGGTCGTGTAAAGCGTGGTGTTGCAAGAGCAAATCAGCCAGTAACCATCATCGATAGAGATGGACAGACACGTACAGGCAAGATTGGTCAGGTTCTAGGTTACCTAGGCCTAAGAAGAACCCAGGTTGAAAGCGCAGGAGCTGGTGACATTATTGCAGTTACTGGTCTTGGTGAATTAAAGATTTCAGACACCATCTGTGATCCAACTGCTGTGGAGGCACTACCAGCTTTATCTGTCGATGAGCCAACAGTTTCTATGAACTTCTGTGTAAACAATTCTCCATTTGCTGGTCGTGAAGGTAAATTCATTACTTCGAGAAACATCGAAGAGAGATTACGCGAAGAATTAGTTCACAACGTAGCATTACGTGTTGAAGCTACAGAGGATACCGACAGATTTAAGGTATCAGGTCGTGGTGAATTACACTTATCAGTTCTTATCGAAGAAATGCGTCGTGAAGGCTACGAGTTAGCAGTTTCGCGTCCCGAGGTTATTCTTCACAAAGAAGGAGGTAAGACTCTAGAGCCATATGAGGTTCTAACTCTTGATTTACAAGAAGAGCACCAGGGCCCTGTAATGGAAGAATTAGGTTTACGTAAGGGTGAACTAAAGAACATGGTTCAAGATGGAAAAGGCCGTGTACGTTTAGACTATAGAATCCCTGCTCGTGGCTTAATCGGTTATCAGTCACTATACATGACCTTAACTTCAGGTACCGGTTTAATGTACCACACTTTCGACAGCTATGATGAGTATGTTGGTGGCACCATCGGTGAGAGACAAAACGGTGTACTAATCTCTAACGATACAGGTAAGGCTGTTCCATACGCATTATGGTTCCTACAGGAGCGTGGTCGTCTATTCGTAGAACCAGGTGAAGAGGTTTACGAGGGCGAGGTTATCGGCTTACACGTAAGATCAAATGACTTAACTGTTAACCCTCTAAAGACTAAGAAGTTAACAAACGTTCGTGCAGCAGGTTCTGATGATAACATCATCCTGACCCCTGCTGTTAAGATGAGCTTAGAGCAGTCTCTAGAATTCATCAACGAAGACGAATTAGTTGAGGTTACACCTGTAAGCATTCGTATCCGTAAGAAGAACCTATCAGAGACTGATCGTGTTCGTGCATTCCGTGCAGCTGGAGGAAAGAAAGCTGACGAATAATAAAGCACTAAAATAGATCTTAATGAAAAGCCCGTATTATTTTGATACAGGCTTTTTTGTTGCCTGAAACGGCTTAATATACTGAATATTAACGATATATTTTGCTACTACGAACCTAAATCCACGTATTCTCCATGCACTATTTTTGTGCTATGCAACAAAAA
>JAAYPN010000102.1 GCA_012519775.1 Aeromonadales bacterium
ACGCATGATCTGATGAACATGTCTGTATGGAATGGTCTTTAAAACAACGATGATGTTTATGGAAAGAGTAATTAAAGAGTTGATATTCTCAGGTGCACTTTCATTACGGCTGATTAAAAGACGCAGTCTTTCAAGGCACTGTTTTGCAGAGCCTGCATGAATTGATGCGATTCCTCCTGAATGTCCTGTTGACAGGGCATCAACCATATCAAGAGCTTCTGCTGAGCGCACCTCACCTACAATCAGTCTTTCAGGGCTTAAGCGTAAACTTGCCTTTACAAGGTCAGACATGTTTGTATGCTTGTTTGTATAAAGGTTCACCACATTAGAGCTTTTTATCTTAAGCTCAGGGGTGTCTTCAATAGTCACAAAGCGGGTTTGAGGTGCATCATGAGCTATTCTTTGTAAAAGCGCATTTAAAAAGCTGGTTTTACCACTTGAGGTCTGACCGCAGATAATTAGATTCTCTTTATTCTCTAGTAGAGAAATAAGAATTAAAGCCTGTCTTTTAGATAAGAATTTATTACCTATAAAATCATCAAGAGTAAAAGATAGAGCACTTAAAGTACGCATACAAAAGACGGGGCTTTTGCAGATTGGCGGCAGCACTGCGCAGAATCTGGTATTTAAAACCTCAATCTTTCCATCAAGAATAGGTCTTTGCTCATCAATATTCTCCCCATATAAAGAGGCCATGGTACGAATAGCCATTTGCGCTTTCTCAAAAGACATGCTTCCATGCTCTAGATACTCACCATCCTTGTAACGCACCAGAATAAGACCATTTGGATTAAGCATGATTTCACTTGCTAGACCTTCAACTAAAAGGTTTACAAGATCATCTCCTAATACCTGATTAAGCTTTCCTGTTGCTATCGCAAATTCCTGTTCAAATGACTTGTCCATAAATACCTCTAAAGACATTGTCATAGAGGATTTTTGAAGACTGAAAGTTAAGTGGCAAAAAATGAAATTAGTAAAAATAATTAACTGAAAAGAAAGGAAATATTTTTTTAAGGAGAAAAAAGCCTGGCATAGCCAGGCTTTGATTGAAAGATTAGATTAAGCTGCTTTCTTTTGAGCTTTCTTTTCTGCACGCTTGCAAGCTGCTGCTGTAAAGATTACGTCAGTTGAGCTGTTTAGTGCAGTTTCGAATGAATCCTGAATTACACCGATGATAAAGCCAATACCTACAACCTGCATTGCTACATCATTTGAAATACCAAGAATTGAACAAGCTAGCGGAATTAGCATTAAAGAACCACCAGCAACACCTGATGAACCACATGCGCAAAGTACTGAAACGATACACATTAGGAACGCTGATGCAAAGTCCACCTGAATGCCTAGTGTGTTAGCTGCTGCCATGGTCATAACAACGATGGTAACACCAGCACCTGACATATTGATGGTGCAGCCTAGTGGAATTGAAATTGAGTAGGTCTGCTTGTCTAACTTTAACTCCTCGCAAAGAGCTAGGTTAACAGGTAGGTTTGCAGCTGATGATCTTGTGAAGAAAGCTGTGGTACCTGATTTTGCAAGGCTCTTTAGAACTAGAGGGAATGGGTTAGAACCTGTAGTAATGAATACTAATAATGGATTTACGATAAATGCAATAATCAGCATAGTTGCAACAAGAACTGCAACTACGTGAACGTAGTTTAATAGGTTTGTAAAACCGCCTTCCTGTGTGCATGAGCTGTATACAAGTCCGAATACACCGATAGGAGCGCAACGGATAACCATACGTATAACACCTGATACAGATTCAGCTAAATCGTTAAGTACACGCTTGGTGTTCTCGTGAGCTACACGGAACATTAAACCTAAAGCGATTGACCAGAATAGAATTGCAACATAGTTACCGTTAATAAATGCAGAAACTGGGTTTTCAACAGCCTGGTTTACGAAGTTAACTAAAACTTCCTGAATACCCTCTGGTGCTGATACATTAGCATTTGCAGCAAGCTCTGAGAAATTGCTTGGGAAAAGGAGGCTCATTATTAAAGCTAGGGTGCCAGAAATCACCATACCAACGAAGTATAAAGCGATGATTGGCTTCATTGAGGTCTGCTGACCTGCCTGGTGTTTTGCAATTGCAGAAGCTACAAGCACGAATACTAGGATTGGAGCAACTGCCTTTAGTGCTTTAACGAACAGGTTACCAAGTGTTGGAATAACAGTCTTATCATCAGGATAAACGTAAGCTACGATGATACCTAAAATCAGGCCTGCAACGATTTGTAAGATGAATGGGACCTTACTTAGAGTATGCGCAAGCGAAGCTCTATCATTTTGAGTTTTTAACATATTTTTACCTAAGAGAGTTACTTATATTTGTGTTGAATAAAAGTGCGTTCAATTATAAGGGAAAAATGAGTCGTTTTCGTGCGTTTTAATAAGTGTCAAAAAATCGCACATATTTAGTGCAGCTTTTGTTTGTAAAATTAAATTTCTGTTTATGATAATTAACAATTGCAATGAAAGACTCTAAATTCCAATAGAAAGTGCGGAAAATTCAAAATTTATGACCTATCTCAAATGATTATTTTCAATTCAGATAAAAATCACTTATAAGTCCTTGCATTAGAGTAAACTTCTATTTATATCCGATCATTGATAGTGCAAATATCACAAAAAATGGGTATTGAGGCTGCAACCGTATCTCTATCGGCTTTGATGGGGGATTTTCTTATAAAAAAACCTTGTATTTAAGATTTTAAGCTAACTTTCTAGATTTTTATTTTCTACTTTTTGGAAAAAATCGAAGCGTTGTATTATAATCTATATGATTTTAGCGAATGCTAGAAATACAATTTAATTTAATGAACACATACAATTTTAGGTACCACCAATGATCTATTCTAAAGAAGTAGAGAACATGTGCCCAGTAACTAAGGGTGCATATCATGGTCCTGCTCCAATTCCTGAAGAGGGTAAATGGGTTCAGGCTAAAGAAATCAAAGATATCAGCGGTTTAACTCACGGTGTGGGTTGGTGTGCTCCTCAGCAGGGCGCTTGCAAGCTAACATTAAACGTTAAAGATGGCATCATTCAGGAAGCTCTAGTTGAGACCATCGGTTGTTCAGGAATGACCCATTCTGCTGCTATGGCATCAGAGATCTTAATCGGTAAGACCCTGTTAGAAGGCTTAAACACAGACTTAGTTTGTGATGCTATCAATACTGCTTACCGCCAGCTATTCCTACAGATCGTTTACGGTCGTACTCAGACTGCTTTCTCAGAGGGTGGTCTTCCAATCGGCGCATCTCTAGAAGATTTAGGTAAGAACCTACGCAGCCAGGTTGGTACTATGTTCGCAACCAAGGACAAGGGCCCACGTTACTTAGAAATGGCTGAAGGTTATGTAACTCGTGTTGCTCTAAACAAGAATGACGAAATCGTAGGTTACGAGTTCGTAAATCTTGGCAAGTTGATGGATCTATTAAAGGCTCAACCAGAACTATCTGGCAAAGAAGCTTTAGATAAGATCCGCGGCCACTATGGTCAGTGGGATAATGCCGCTAAATATATTGACCCAAGAAAGGAATAATGAGGTACTAACAAATGGCATTATTTGAAAGTTACGAGCGTCGTATTGATAAAATCAATGGCGTACTAGCACAGTACGGTATCAAGTCAGTAGAAGAGTGTAAAGAAATTTGTGCTCAATACGGTTTAGATCCATATCAGACTGTTAAAGATATTCAGGGTATCGCATTCGAGAACGCAAGCTGGGCATACACCGTAGGTGCAGCTATTGCAATCAAGAAAGGCTGCAAGGTTGCTGCTGAAGCTGCAGAAGCTATCGGTATCGGTCTACAGGCTTTCTGTATTCCAGGTTCTGTTGCTGAAGATCGTAAAGTAGGTCTTGGCCACGGTAACTTAGGCTGTATGTTACTACGCGATGAGACCAAGTGCTTCTGCTTCCTAGCAGGTCACGAGTCATTTGCTGCTGCTGAAGGCGCTATCGGTATCGTACGTAACGCTAACAAGGCACGTAAGACTCCATTACGCGTTATCCTAAACGGTTTAGGTAAAGATGCTGCACAGATCATTTCACGTATCAACGGCTTTACTTATGTTCAGACCAAGTTTGATTACAACACTTCAGGGTTAAACGTAACTCAGGAAATCAAGTACTCAGACACTGAGCGTGCTAACGTTCGTTGCTTCGGTGCTGATGATGTTCGTGAAGGTGTTGCAATTATGCATCTTGAGGGTGTTGACGTTTCTATTACTGGTAACTCAACCAACCCAACACGTTTCCAGCACCCAGTTGCAGGTACTTACAAGAAAGAGTGCATTGAGCAGGGTAAGAAGTACTTCTCAGTTGCATCAGGTGGTGGTACCGGTCGTACCCTACACCCAGATAACATGGCTGCAGGTCCTGCTTCATACGGTATGACTGACACCATGGGTCGTATGCACTCAGATGCACAGTTCGCAGGTTCATCATCAGTTCCAGCTCACGTTGAGATGATGGGCTTCCTAGGCATGGGTAACAACCCAATGGTAGGTGCTACTGTTGCTGTCGCTGTTCAGGTATCACAGGCTTTAAACAAGTAATCTGATACTTTTATAGCAAATACAAGGCGGTCTTCTGGCCGCTTTGTTGTTTCTAAAACTCTCTTGCTAATCTGATCTAGCATCAACTCTATTTTTAACAAGCTGTTCTACACTCTGATCAGGTCTTGTATTAGGAGTAGGCGAGGAAGGTAAGGGTAGACTTCAGTTAGAAAGCGACGGTTCAACTGTTGATATAAGTACCGACGATATCTATCTATGTAAAGATTAAAATCCAATCTCATGTGTTCTTGTCATCTTATAAGACCACATATTATTTCTTTTTCATATCTTTAAAAATTCTTTTTTCATAAAAAAAGCTTATTATCATATTATGAACTTAACTTAGTTGAGGAAATAATGGAAAAAGAATACATGTTAGAGGCTGTAAAAGAGGCCTTATTTGGAATTGAAAATAAGCATGGCGGACCATTTGGCTGTGTAATTGTAAAGGATGGAACAATTGTAGGCCGTGGCCACAACAGAGTTATATTAAATAACGATCCTACATGTCATGGTGAAATAGAAGCAATTCGCGATGCCTGTAAAAATCTTAATACCTTTGATTTATCAGGATGCTCACTCTATACCACAGCAGAGCCATGTCCTATGTGTTTAGGAGCCTGTCTCTGGGCTAATATAAAAGAGGTTTTCTATGGATGTAACCGTAAGGATACTGAAGATATAGGCTTTAGAGATAACGTCTTTTACAAAATGCTAGATAAAAATGAAGATTCAATGCCTTTAATAGAAGATCATAAAAAAGAATGCAAAGATCTGTTTGATAAGTACATAAAAATAGAGCACAGTCTTTATTAAAACAGATGTTTACTGCTCCACGAAAAAAGGATATTTGTGGAGCAATTAAAAATCCTTAAGTTTGCTCCTTAAATAAAGCGCCTTATCTGCCACCTGAGATTAAGTTTTATATCCTCAAAAAATTCCAGTGAGACTTTACTTTAGAGTCTTA
>JAAYPN010000103.1 GCA_012519775.1 Aeromonadales bacterium
AAAAAAAAATTAAATAATTGGTTTATAATAGGGCACAATTTTCAAAAATAAGATATAAGTCGTATTTACGCGATAAATAAAATATACAAAAATTAAAAAACAACTCAAAAATCCTTCCCAAAATTGCTCAAGAAAGGCACTTACACTTGAATATGTTAACTAACTCACATTAAAATATACGCCATAATTAAGTGATGAGGTCAATTTTCATATTTAAACTTTAATTTACAAAAATATTAAACCTAAAATGAGCATTCATAAAGGGCGCAAGCCTTGATATGTATTATTTTAAAGCCGTATTTATTTGCTCAAATTAAATACATTTAGGCTTACGTGGTAATGAGCGTAACTTATAGTTATTAAAGGTGTTTTTTGATTAAAATCACATAAAAATAGATAAAAGATAATATTGTACATTATACGGATAATATCGTATTGTTATTTTATTATTTAACTCTATACAATCTTATTTAACCTAACAAAGGTTGTTAAGGTGTAAAAACCAATATAAACAAAAGATTTAAAACTTTTGTTATGACATACATAAGCGAATAGTGAAGGAATATAAGATGAAGAAAACAATTTTAGCTTCAGTTATCTGTGCTGTAACTTTAGGTGTAACTGCAACAGCTAATGCCGCAATCGAAAAAGACCAGTTAACAATTTGGGTTAACGGTGATAAAGGTTACAACGGTATTGCAAAAGTTGGTGAGAAGTTCACTGCTGACACCGGTATCAAAGTTACTGTAGCTCACCCAGATCAGGTTGAAGTTAAATTCCAGCAGACTGCTGCTACACAGAATGGTCCAGACATCATTATGTGGGCACACGACCGTTTCGGTGAGTGGGCAAAGGCAGGTCTAATTGCTCCAGTTACTATAACTGATGAGGAAAAGGCTAAGTTTGCAAAAGTTGGTTGGGATGCAATGACCGTTGACGGCAAGGTTGTTGGTTACCCAGTAGCTATCGAAGCTGTAAGCTTACTATGTAACAACAAGTTTGTTAAGGGCCAGCCAGAAAACTTCGAAGACTTAATGAAGTTAGGCGACAACCTAAAGAAAGACGGTATTAAGCCAATCGTTTGGGCTTATGCAACTCCATACTTCAGCTACCCACTAGTTGCTGCTCAGGGCGGTTATGCATTCAAGAAAGTTGACGGCGGTTACGATGTAAAGGATACCGGTGTTAACAACGCAGGTGCTATCGCAGGTCTACAGTTCATTTCTGATTTAATCACTAAGGGCTACATGGACAAGGGTGCAGACTACGGTGTTATGGAAGCTCAGTTCACCAAGGGTAAAGCTGCATGTATCATCAACGGCCCATGGGGTTGGCCAAACTACGACCAGGCTAAGGTTGATTTCTCAGTTTACAAGCTACCTAAGTTAGGCGGTCAGCCTGCTAAGGCATTCGTTGGCGTAACCGGTATGGCTTTAAACTCAGCATCACCAAACAAAGAATTAGCTAAGGAATTCTTAGAGAACTACTTATTAACAGACGAAGGCTTAGAGGCTGTTAATAATGATAAGGCTCTTGGTGTAGCTGCTCTAAATTCATTCCAGCAGAAACTTGATAAAGATCCACGTATTGCTGTAACTAAGGAAAATGCTGTTAACGGCGAGCCAATGCCTTCAGTACCTGAGATGAGCAAGTTCTGGTCTTCATTCGAGACTGCATTAAAGAACATTACTTCTGGCCGTCAAGGCGTTAAGGAAGCTGCTGACGTAGCTGCAAAGCGTATTGTTAGTGAATAGTTTCTAACTTGATAAAGCTCCCAGCCTATGCTGGGAGTTTTGTATTTTTTTTTGGCAAATTAGGGATATGACATGGAACTGTCTTCTGTACAAAATACGAAGCTTAGCCCAAAAGCTTGTCTTAAATGGGCTGTAGTTGTCTTTATTGTGCTAGTCAATCTTTACGCTGATATCAAGATGTATATGAATGGTGATATTGCTTACCCTTTATTAGATCTTGTTCTAGTTGGCGTAGGCGTTTACGTTTTCGTTAGCAAGAAGATGTATGCACAGCGTTACGCTTTCCCAAGCGTAGCAGGTATGACAGCATTTATTATCTTTCCTTTGATCTACACATTATGGATCTCCTTTACTAACTATTCAGGAGCACACGTAATGAGCGTAGATTCAGCAATGGCATTCCATCTTCAAAAGACTTACAAGTCTGAAGGTGGCGACTTTGCTTATAAGATTTATGCTCTAGAAGATGGTACTTACGAATTAGTTCTGTCACAGGGGGATAAGTCTTACATGCTAGAGAAACCTTTCGACTTCACTGATAAGACAGTGGTTGCAAATGCTGCTCTTGGCAAGACTTTAGATTTAAATTTAGTTGCTACTTCATCACAACCTTCTGGTAAGTTATTACCTATGAAGGCTTTAATGTCTTTACGTAACGTACTAAAAACATGTATTCTTCATGTACCAGAGTCAAGCGTTAAGCTATCAATGAGCGGCTTACGTCAGTTCTCAGCTCAGAGCGAGAAATTCACTCGTTTAATTAAGGGCGAGAAGGCAGAGAATGGTTATGAAGTAGATTCAAAATATGCTCTTTGGGATAATGAGAGCAAGCAGCTATTTTTACCTAACATGGATACTGGTTTCTATCAGTATGCTGATGGGCACGGTGTATTATCCGGTGAGGAATATGCTCCAGGCTTCAAGGTAAACGTCGGCTTTAAGAACTATATCAAGTTCCTATCAAACGAAAGTATCCGTATGCCATTCTTACAGATCTTCGTATGGACCGTTTGTTTCTCAGCAATTACTGTATTCGGTACACTTGCTATCGGCATGATTTTAGCTTGTTTAGTACAGTGGGAGTTCCTACGCTTTAGAGGAATCTACCGTGTATTCTTAATTCTTCCATATGCAGTACCATCATTCATTTCTATCCTGGTGTTCAAAGGTTTATTCAACCAGAACTTCGGTGAATTGAATATGTTTGTAAATGCAATTATGGGGCCAATTTACAGCGCATTTGGTTCACAGTGGACACCAATTGAGTGGTTCACAAGTCCATGGCCTGCACGTGCAATGATTCTAATGGTAAATGCATGGTTAGGTTATCCATACATGATGCTCCTATGCATGGGTCTGTTAAAGTCAATTCCTGATGATTTATACGAGGCAACTTCAATCGAAGGTGCATCTCCTTGGGTAAATCTTCGCTACATTACACTACCATTACTGATTAGACCTTTAGCTCCATTGTTAATTGCATCATTCGCATTTAACTTCAATAACTTCGTTCTAATCCAGTTATTAACTGGTGGTGGTCCTGACATCATCGAAGCAACACAAGCTCCTGCAGGTTACACTGACTTGCTAGTAAGCTTCACTTACCGTATCGCATTCGAAGGTGGTAAGGGTAATGATTATGGTCTAGCAGCTGCTGTTGCAGCGATGATCTTCGTAATGGTTGGTCTATTAAGCTTAGTTCAGTTACGTTTAGCTAAGAACAGCCAGATGCAAGGTTAAGGGAGACTAAAATGGCAATTGTACAACCAAAATCACTAATATTTAGAAAAGCTGCGGCTCACGTATTTATTTTGGCATTCTTATGCCTAATTATGTTCCCTTTACTAATGATTATCGCAATTTCATTTAGACAGGGTAACTTCTCAGTAGGTGATATCATTCCTACTGCTAAGACATCTACATTAGATCACTGGCGTTTGGCATTAGGCTTTGATGTACGTAAATTAACTCGTGTGTCAGGTGCAACTGTAGATATCGTTCCTACACTTGATGGTAATATCAAGCTATACGTTCACACTGATGAAGATGTTTCATTCAGAAACTTTGTGACCGAGCCTTTTGCAATGACAGACATTGAGAACGCAAGTGCTGAGAATATACTTGAGATCACTTCAATGCCTCAGTCAGATGTTGAGGAAGACTCAATTTCAAAGGATCAGGACGCAGTTAAGAACTTCTGCAAGACTGCAGAGGGTAAAGTAGCTTTATCATTTGGCGATGGTGCTGAAAAGGTTCGTTATTTCATCGATAAGAATGATGCTGAAGGCACATCTTACGGTGTATATAAAGAGAGCATTATCCCACCTCCATTCCCAGTATTACTATGGTTATGGAACTCTGTTAAGGTTGCTTTCATCACAGCTTTACTAATTATCTGTTTATCAACAACTTCAGCATACGCTTTTGCTCGTATGAAGTTTGCTGGTAAGACTGTAATCTTAAATGGTATGTTAATTTTCCAGATGTTCCCTGCAGTGCTAGCACTTGTTGCTATCTATGCATTGTTCGACAAGATCGGTGAATACATTCCATGGTTAGGCTTAAATACTCATGGTGGTCTAATTCTTTCATATATGGGCGGTATCGCACTTCATATTTGGACTATTAAGGGATACTTTGAGACTGTTGACTCTTCACTAGAAGAAGCTGCAGCTATTGATGGCGCAACACCATGGCAAGCATTTAGGTTGATTCTATTACCTCTATCTGTACCTATTCTTGCTGTAGTATTTATTCTTGCATTTATCGGTACAATCACAGAAGTTCCTGTAGCATCAGTTCTACTTCTTGATATGAGTCAGTTAACTCTAGCTGTAGGTTCACAACAGTACTTATACCCTCAGAACTACTTATGGGGTGATTTCGCTGCTGCTGCTGTTCTATCAGGTTTACCTATTACCATCGTGTTCTTATTAGCACAGCGTTGGTTAGTTGGTGGCTTGACCGCTGGTGGTGTTAAGGGTTAATTATTGGTCTATAAAGATTTATAGATGAATTTAAAGAATTTTTAAGAGTGTAAAAAAAATGGCAGACGTTTTATTAAGTAAAGTAAGAAAGAATTACAATCCAGCTATCTTAAAAGATACATTACGTAATATTAATCTTGATATTAAAGATGGCGATTTCATTGTTTTCGTTGGTCCATCAGGCTGTGGTAAATCAACTCTATTACGTATGATTGCTGGTCTTGAGGACATCACCGATGGTGATTTAGTAATCAACGGTACACGTATGAACGATGTCCCTCCTTCGAAGAGAAACATTGGTATGGTGTTCCAGTCATACGCTTTGTATCCTCATATGTCAGTGTTTGATAACATGGCTTTCGGTCTTAAGTTACAGCACATGGACAAGAAGGAAATCTTAGAGCGTGTTGTTAAAGCAGCTGATATCTTAGGTCTAGAAGCATTCTTAGAGCGTAAGCCAAAGGCTCTATCAGGTGGTCAGAGACAGCGTGTTGCTATCGGTCGTTGTATCGTTCAGCAGCCATCAGTATTCTTATTCGATGAGCCTCTATCAAACCTTGATGCTGCATTACGTGTAAAGATGCGTCTAGAGATTTCTAAGTTACACCAGGACTTAAATGCAACCATCATTTACGTTACTCACGATCAGGTTGAAGCTATGACCCTAGCTGACAAGATTTGTGTTCTAAGCCCATTAAAGGCTAATGCAGAGTCAAATCTTGAGCAGTTCGGTGCTCCACTAGAGCTATACAATCACCCAGTTAACTTATTCGTAGCTGGCTTCATCGGTTCACCTAAGATGAACTTCTTAAAGGGCGAAATCCTAAGCATCGATGAGAAGTCAAGCGTTGTTAAGTTAATCACTGGTGAGCGCATTACAGCTTGTGTTGATGCAAGCCGTGCTTCAGTTGGTGATAAGGTAATCTTAGGTGTAAGACCTGAGAACCTAGTTAAGGTTGATTCTGCTGAGGCTACTGGTGGTAAGGTAACAGGTAAGGTTATCGTAACCGAGAACTTAGGTGCTGAGTTCTACGTATACATGGAGTCCGGTGCTTCAGAGATCGGTTCAGATTTCACCGTTAAGTCAGAGTCAGAGCTAGCAATTACTGCTGGTGATGAGTTTACAGTAGGAATTCCAGCTTCAGCATGTCATTTATTTGATGAAGCAGGTATCGCATTCCCTCGTACAGAAGTGTACAAGAGAAGCTGATGACAGCAGTCTAATCTGTCTATTTGCCAATTGAGGGAGCCTTCGGGCTCCCTGTGTAAGCAAAAAGAGATTAGATAAAGATACAAAGAATAAAAAAAGGCTAGCATTAAATGCTAGCCTTTCCTTTTTATAAGGTATCGTTAAGCAGTAACGTCAATGATATTGCCTTTACCGCTATCTACTGCTGTAGGAGCTGGAGCTGCAACTTTAGCAGCCTGCTGTGTTGATTGAGCAGCGCCTTCTAGCAATTGTAGAGCAACTTTACCTTGAGAGTCCTGAGAACGTTTCATCATTGCTATATTCAATGACTCCATTCCATAGTTTGAGCTTATTTCACTCATATACGTACCCTCCATATACATCAACATACACTTATCGGCAGTGTAGAGTCCGGACTTTAATCAATACCTAATGTTTTGCAGATCTGCTGGATATTCTCTTTACTTCCAGTGAACTGTAGAGCATGTATACCGCGACTTAAAGCAGTTTCTACATTGCGAACATTGTCATCCATGAAGAAAGTTTCTTCAGGAACAAGGTTATATCTTTCAAGCAGAGTCAGATAAATACCTTTTTCAGGTTTAATCATTTTCTCTTCACCGGATACAACGATGCCTTCAAAAGACTGAAGAAATTTAAATGTATTGTATGCGTAAGGGAAGGTTTCAGCAGACCAGTTTGTCAGACCGTAGATTTTGAATTTACCTGTTGCCTGGATCTTCTTTAAAAGGTTAACGCCGCTTTCAATTTCACCGCTAATCATTTTTTCCCAGCCTTTTCTGTAAAGGCTAATCTGATCTTTATACTCAGGGTGCTGTCCGCAAAGCTCGTTGATGCATTCTTCGAAAGTGCGACCTTTATCCATTTGGGCATTCCAAGTGGAGGTGAACTAAGGATCAGTTAGCGGAATTAATTATCCCATATTAAAATATATGTGAGGATAATAATATGGCACGTAAAAATAAGTATTCAGAAGAATTTATTAAGACAGCAGTTTCTAGAGTAAATGCTG
>JAAYPN010000104.1 GCA_012519775.1 Aeromonadales bacterium
AAAATAATTATATATAAATTTATTTGATTTATAACGATTTTGAAAAAGTAAAATGTTAGATTTATATTGTGTGCGTAACAATTTGCAAAAGGCACAGTGTTATAGTAACGTATATTGTGTTTACATTAGAAAAAAAATATATATAATGACTTTTGAAATATATGTGATGTTGATCACTTTTTATTAAAGGTTAAAGATGAATTATCTAAAAGCGATATTAACATTTGTTTGTGCTAGCTTATTGTGTGTGCCACTTATCATAGTGATTTGCCAGGGTGAAGAACGCAAATTTGAAAATACCACTGATGTGCAGAAAACAGCTGCCATTGATAATGCATGTACCGATGGTGATCTGCAGAAATGTCTTTTTGCTCGTGATGTAAGTTTACAGTCTCACGAGTACGCAAAGGCATTTAAATATATGTCAGTTCTATGTGAGCGTTTTAAAGACTCCAATTCTTGCTATTTAACATATCAGACATTCTTCTCAATGCAGAGCAACAACAAGCCTGAGAACAAGGTTCGTGTTACTTTGTATGAAGTTCTATATTATCTAGATATAGGCTGTAAGTTAAATAATTATGATGCATGCATGGTTGCTGGTAAGATTTACGAAAATGGTGTTAAACCAGGCTCATACCAGGCTTTATATGGTTACAACATCAATTACGACCCTCAGGAAGCTAAAAGATATTATAAGAAGGTATGTGAGTCAGTATCTGATAATGCATACGAAGCTTGTTCTAAGTTAGTAGACTTAAACGAAGGAAAACCTAATAAGTTATCAGATTTAGTAAAATAAAAGATTAGTTACCTGAAGATGGCCATCATTACGAAAAGTTCTGATGGCTTTTGTGTTTTATGGATTGAACTTTATATCATCTAGGTAGGAACGATGTAGTTGTCTTGTTTTTTGCAGAGATGAGTTACAATGTTCGGCTAATTTTTAATCTTGGTACAAATTAGCCGAAGGTTTGTTATAAAAGCATAAACCGAGAATTTATGATATTTAATCTTCTAGATAAGATATTCATGCAAACAGTTTGTTGTGATAAAATAAGTTGGATAAATAATTTAATTAGGAAAAGAAATTGACTACCAAACTAATACAAGGTCCTATTGCTTTACTGCCAACAAAATTTGGTCAATTTAATATTACTGTCTTTGAAGAAAATGACAGTTTAGATCATGCAGTTATCTTTATTGGTGATCTAAGAGACGGCAAGCCTGTTTTATGTCGTATTCATTCAGAGTGTTTAACTGGTGATGTATTCGGATCTCTTCGCTGTGATTGCGGGTTTCAGTTAGCAGCAGCCTTAGAAGCAATTCAAAAAGAAGGCCGTGGCGCACTTTTATATATGCGTCAGGAAGGTCGTGGAATCGGTTTATTCAATAAGATTAGAGCATACAAGCTTCAGGATAATGGTGCTGATACAGTAGATGCAAACGTACAGCTTGGTTTTCCTGCAGATGCAAGAAGATATGAGGCATGTGCTCAGATCATGAAGAACATGGGCTTTGATGAGGTTGTGTTAATGACTAACAACCCAGATAAGATTAAAGATATTGAAGCACATGGTATTAAAGTAACAGATAGAAGAGCAATTGAGTATGGTAGAAATACCTTCAACGAAGGCTATCTTGATACTAAAGAAAAGCGTATGGGGCACTTATTACATCATCAAGATTAAGTGATTTTGTACAAATAAAGGAAATTTTGAAAATCCATTATCGGTCATTTGTGCTGATAGTGGATTTTTACTGTAAAAAAGCGGAAAAATAAGCCAAATTAATGCTAAATAGCTAGCTTTTATGTTTGCTGTTAGAGTATAATTTGGCACTTAGGATTTAAGGAAGATATAAATGTCTGAACCTATTGTAATTGCTGTTGATGGTCCTGGTGGTGCTGGAAAAGGCGAATTAACTCATCGTCTGGCAGAAGCTTTAGACTTCGATTTACTGGATTCTGGTGCAATTTACAGAGTATTAGGTTATGCAGTTCGCAAAGCTGGTCTTGCATTATTTGATGAGGATTCAGTAGTTCAGGAAGCAAAACTGCTTAACTTATCCTTTGAGTGCATGGACGACGGTGTTCATGTATTACTAGGAGGTGAAGATGTATCTTCACAGATTAGAACTGAAGAAGCAGGAAATAACGCTAGCAAGGTTGCAGCTTATCCTTCTGTTCGTCAGGCTCTACTGCAAAGACAGCGTGAGTTCCTAAGGGAGCCAGGCTTAGTTGCTGACGGTAGAGATATGGGTACAGTGGTATTTCCACGTGCTCAAGTAAAGATCTTCTTAGATGCAAGCGCTGAAGTTAGAGCAAAGCGCCGCTGCTTACAGTTAGAAGCTAAAGGCAAGACTGTAAATTATGAAGAAGTTTTAAAGGAAATACAGGAACGTGATGATCGTGATCGTAACCGTCCTGTAGCTCCATTAAAGCCTGCTGATGATGCATTCATTTTAGATTCATCTGATATGAACATCGAAGAGGTTTACAAAGCTGCTGTTGACTATATCGTTAAGAAGACAGGGCTGAAAATCGATTTGTAGGATAAAACCTATATTTTTTTTGTGTTGTCATGGAAGATAACACCTTTTTTATAACTCCCCACAAGCATGATGCTTCTGGGCTTAAATGGGAAACCTTAATGGAATCATTTGCACAACTTTTCGAAGAGTCCTTAAAAAATGTTGAGACCCGTCCTGGCTCAATGGTTAAGGGTACTGTAGTAGCTATCGATAACGGCTTCGTTATTGTTGACACTGGCTTAAAGTCAGAGTCTACAATTCCTGAGGAGCAGTTCAAGAACGCTCAAGGCGAGATTGAAGTTAAAGTAGGCGACGAGGTAGACGTAGCTTTAGAGTCTGTAGAATCAGGCGACGGTGAGACTCAGGTATCTCGCGAGAAGGCAAAGCGTAACGAAGCTTGGATCAAGCTAGAAGACGCATTTAACAAGAACGAAACCGTCGTTGGTCTAATCGACGGCAAGGTAAAGGGTGGCTTCACTGTACAGTTAGGTGGCATTCGTGCTTTCTTACCTGGTTCATTAGTTGACGTTCGTCCTGTTCGTGACACTGCTCACCTAGAAGGCAAAGAGCAGCAGTTCAAGGTTATCAAGCTAGACCAGAAGCGCAACAACGTTGTTGTATCACGTCGTGCAGTTATCGAGACTGAAAACTCAGCAGATCGTGAGAGCGTACTTGCAAATCTAGCTGAAGGTCAGACTGTAACTGGTGTTGTTAAGAACTTAACAGACTACGGTGCATTCGTTGACCTAGGTGGCGTTGACGGCTTACTACACATCACCGATATGGCTTGGAAGCGTGTAAAACACCCTTCAGAGATCGTTAGCGTAGGTGAAGATGTTACCGTTAAGGTATTAAAGTTTGACCGCGAGCGTTCACGTGTATCTTTAGGCTTAAAGCAGTTAGGCGAAGATCCATGGGTAAATATCGCAGCTCGTTTCCCTGTTGATTCAATCATCGAAGGCAAGGTAACCAACTTAACTGATTATGGTTGCTTCGTAGAGATCGCTGACGGCGTTGAAGGCTTAGTTCACGTTTCAGAGATGGATTGGACCAACAAGAACATTCACCCATCAAAGATTGTATCTGTAGGTGACAAGGTTCAGGTTAAGGTTCTACAGTTAGACGAAGAGCACCGTCGTATTTCTCTAGGTCTAAAGCAGTGCAAGGCTAACCCATGGGTTGAGTTTGCAGAGACTCACAAGAGAAACGAGAAAGTAACTGGTAAGATCAAGTCAATCACTGACTTCGGTATCTTCATCGGCTTAGATGGCGGCATCGACGGTCTAGTTCACTTATCAGACATTTCTTGGCAGCAGTCTGGCGAAGAAGCTGTACGTAACTTCAAGAAGGGTGACGAAATCACCGCTGTTGTTCTACAGGTTGACCCAGAGCGTGAGCGTATCTCTCTAGGTCTAAAGCAGATCTCTGAGGATCCATTTGCAGATTTCTGTGCTGCTAACCGTAAGGGGTCAGTAGTATCTGGCAAGGTAACCGAAGTTGACGCACGTGGCGTAACTCTAGAGTTAGCAGACGGCATCGTTGGTTACATCAAGGCTTCAGACCTATCACGTGACCGTGTTGAGGATGCTACAACTGTTGCTAACGTTGGTGATACCATCGAGGCTAAGTTCGTAAGCGTTGACCGCAAGTCACGTCAGGTAACCCTATCAATTCGTGCTAAGGATGAGGACGAAGAGAAGGAAGCTTTAGAGTCAGTAAATCAGCAGGCTCAAGAGTCAACAACTACTACTATGGCAGCAGCTTTCGCAGCAGCTAACAAGCAGTAATTGTAAACTGATATAAATCGAGGGGAGCTTAGGCTCCCTTCGTTGTTTCTACGCGCTTGATTACACTTCTTATTCAGGCAACAAAAAAGGCAAAGCCTTTTGAGCTTTACCTTCCTCATAGAGTTTCTATTAGCTACATCTTTTTAGCGCCTACAATTACAGCACCTGTTTTTGAGTAGTTTTCAAAACTTATTGATGGATTTGATTTAATGGTACTCTCAAGATATTGTCTGTAGAGACTGAAATTTCTAAGAGTTTTCTGAACCTGTCCATCATTGCATAGCACTTCAATCTTTTGCTCAACTGAGGGGGCAATCTGTTTGTTTAACCTGCCAGAATGGCTGTTATCGCCCTTATAGGCAAAGTCGGCACCAATTAGCTTTATGGTCTTACATTGTGCCTTTACAGCGATTTCTGCAGCTAAATTAAGTACAGAGCCATATGCTTCTACAAAGTCTGCATTTTTCTTATCAAGATAATCTAAAACCTTTAGTTCATCTTTTTTGAAGATAAAGTATTTTGGACCTGTAAAACTCTCAATAAGCTGTTTCTGAGAGTGAGCACTAAAGATTAGCGGTACATCTTTAAAGTAAACAAGATCATTGTTCTTTGAGATATGATCAAATACTATAGGATCAGTTGATACTATAAGATTTGGAATGATACCGTATTCTTTTAGTGTGGATATGGCTGTATCTACAGCAACTACAGTACATGAGGTCTTTTGAATCTCTTTTATGGTAGAGATGTTATCTACAAGGGAAGGACCTGAAGCTAGAAGCAGTGCTGTATCTTTAAAGATTGTTTTTAATGAGGATTTATCTAGAGCAGGTATAGTCTTTAACAGCTGATAGTTGTCATGAAGGTTCTTATCTACAAGAGGCGCCATGGTGCAGTTAAAGTAGCTCCTTGCAAAATCATCATCAAGATAATTTATGAGTTTGCATTTTAGGTTGTTTAAAACCTTAACATCGATATAAAGCTCTGGAGTTACGATAACGCTGTTCTTGTAAATAGGGTAATCGTCAACAGGGATGATGTAATTTATATTAGGTTTTAAGTTGTTGTAAAACTCTGAGTCTATAGCAAGCAGTTCATACATAAGACCTGGATTTAGAATGATGACATCGATGCTGGCGTTAGGGTTTTGAGAGAGGATATAGTTAATCTCATCTCCAAGACCATAGCCATAGATGGTGATGTTTTGCATTAAGTCCAGATCTTTACATTTGTATTTTGCAAATGACGCTCTGTCATGATGGGAAGTCAGCTGTCTGCCATCAACGCACAGTGTTGTATCCTTACCCTGATCAATTTCAATCTGATATTGAGAATCAGCATGAAATACCTTAAGGCGTAGAGCCAGATCCTTATGGTATGCTAATAGGTGTTTGAAATTATTATCAAAAAAATCGTCTTGCATAATGTGTTTACTATAAACTGATAATGGTATGACTTAGATTCTATCTGAAAAAATCGGTCATCTGTCATAAAATTATCAAAAATTGCAGGTTATTTATATTATTTTCTTTTAAATCATAGAGAAAAATTCAAATCTGAATTATTATCATATTGTAATAATCAGTTTGGGAGAAATTAGATATGACAAGAGCAGAGCTGATTGAATCATTATCAAAGAAGTTTCCTTATCAGAACCCACTACAGGTTGACAGTGCTGTACGTGAGGTTTTTGAAATCATGATTGAGACCTTATCAGCAGGCGAGAGAATTGAGATCCGCGGATTTGGTAGCTTTGAAATCCGTATTTATGAGCCACGTGTTGCTCACAATCCTAAGACAGGTGAGCAGGTTAATCTTGACCGCAGACGTGTTGTTCACTTCAAGCCAGGCGTAGGGCTACGTCAGCGCGTTAATTCATACAAGTCTTAATATTTCCTATAAAACTGCAAGGCATTATTTAGTTTTTTTAGAGCTTTTTTCTGCCTTGTGGTATCATGAAAAAATAATAAATACTAATTCAATTAGGAAAAAATAATGATTAAGTTTTGGTTTTACATCATAGTCCTTGTATGCCTTGCGGTTATAGGCCTTACTGTTGGCAGTGCCAACGATTCTATGGTCGAGTTCGATTTCCTAGTTGGAAGAGCATCTGTACCTGTTGCTACCGTATTAGTTGTTGGTGTAGCATTCGGATTTGTATTAGGTTTATATGCAAGCCTACTGCTGTGCCTTAAATTCTGGGTAAGAGAGCGTATCGCTAAATCTTCATTAGCTAAGCTTAAGAAACAGCAAAACCAGGTTGCAGTAAACGAGAAGACAGAATAATCGATATGTTTGAGCTTTTATTTCTTCTTCTACCAATAGCAGCTGTCTATGGTTATTACATGGGCAAGAGCTCGGCACGTGAGAAAGATCAAGAAAACAAGAATAAGCAGAATTTCACTTATTTAAAAGGCTTTGACTATTTATTAAACAACAAGCAGGAAAAAGCAGTAGATAAGTTTATTGCTTTTTTAAATGCCAAAGATCCTACCTTTGATTCATCTTTAGCTTTAGGTAATCTGTTCAGACAGCGTGGTGAGGTTGATAAAGCAATCTCACTCCACGAAAAAATGTCTTCAACAAATGAACTTGAAGAAAGCGAAAAAGAGCTTTCAAAACTTGAGCTTGCCAAAGATTTTATCAGCGCAGGTCTTTTAGACAGAGCTGAGGGTATCCTGCTAGAACTTGTTGAAATCCCAAGACAGAGTAAGGAAGCTGCAAAGCAGCTTTTAGCTGTGTATGAAAAAGAGCAGGATTACGACAAGGCTTTAGATATTTCATCAAAGTATTCAGAGATCTTAGATAAATCTATTAACAAACACGTAAGCCAGTACTATTGTGAGCTTGCCAAAGCAAAGCTTATGCAATCAGATACTGATGAGGCCATATCCTTGTTAAAGAAGGGAATTAGCTCATATCAGAACAGTTTACGTGCACGCCTTGAGCTTTCTGATATCTATATCAAGCAGAACAGAAACAGTGAAGCTTATAAGCTGATTAAAGAAGTCAGCATGATTGAGCCTAACTCTGGCATTGTCTGTCTTGAGAGATTAAGAAAGTGCTTTCCAAACAGTGCCGATCCTAATTACAGATACGCACTTGAGGATCTGGTTCATAGAACCAATTCAGCAGAAGTAATGGTAGAGCTTGTAAGAACAGTCAGTGTCGTTTCTGGCAATGAGGATGCTGAAGCTTTACTTCTGTCCTTTATCAAGAGTAAGTCTAATTTAAAACTATTCTCAGAACTGTTTGAACTGCGTTCACACAATGCTGATGCTAAGGCAAATGAGCAGTTCTTGCAGATTAAAAGTTTGTTAGACGCACAAATTTCTTTGAATAATCGTTACACCTGTCCAAATTGCGGTTTTGAAAGCAGGATGTTGTTCTGGCAATGTCCTTCATGCCGTAAATGGGAAAGCTTAAAGCCAAAAATTGGTTTAGATGGAGATTAAACATGATAGATCCTAAAGTTATTGTTGCTCTTGACTACAATGATGAAAAAAGTGCTTTAGATTTTGTTGCTAAAGTAACTCCTGATTTATGCAAGTTAAAGGTTGGCAACGAGTTATTTACAACAGTAGGACCTGCATTTGTAAGTAAACTGGTTGATAAGGGCTTTAAAGTATTCCTTGATTTAAAATATCACGATATCCCAAACACAGTTGCAAGAGCATGTGAAGCTGCAGCTCGTCTTGGTGTATGGCTTGTAAACGTTCATGCAAGCGGTGGTCCTGAGATGATGAGGGCAGCAGCTGAGGCTTTAGACAAGTTTGAGAATCGTCCAAAGCTTATCGCTGTTACTGTACTTACATCAATGGATAAAGCAGGTTTAGGTTCAATCGGTGTTGATGCTGAACCTCGTGCGCAGGTTTTAAGACTTGCAAAGCTTGCTAAAGAGTGCGGTCTTGATGGTGTTGTATCATCAGCTCAGGAAGTAAGCCTAATCAGGCAGTACCTAGGTATTCCATTCATGTGTGTAACACCTGGTATTCGTCCTGCAGGCTCTGATTTAGGCGATCAGAGACGTATTATGACTCCTGCTCAGGCAATTGAGGTCGGTTCTGATTATCTTGTGATCGGAAGACCTATTACTCAATCAGATGATCCGATTAAGACCTTAACCGAGATCAACTCAAGCATCTTAAAGTAGAATCAAAAAAGCCTTAACATCCAAAGGTGTTAAGGCTTCAATCAATTCATCTCTTTTGTTTTAATCTTTTTTTATTCTGTAGAAATTCTTATCAGTTATTCCATCCCTTAGCATAACTTCACGCATCTTTTTAGGGATCTTTCCCTGACCGGACCATAAATAGGTTTCACCATCAGTACCCACATAGCGATAGCGGGCATCAAGTTTTTTTCTTGGCTCCTTTTTAACGCCTGTAAGAGCTGCTAGATCACTTACTGTAAAGTTATGTGCATCTAAATCATTTAAAAGATTGCTAAGAAATGCTGTTTTCTCTTTGAGTTCGGTTTCACGTCTTATTTCTTCAGATTTAACACAATCACGTAATGAAGTTAACTTTTCAATAATAGACTCTAACTCAGATGATGAAGCATCTCTGAAAAATGCTTTCAAATTTCTGGCATTTTTAAAATATTTATAATCCATATGTATTACCTAAAGGGTATTTTTGGTTATTATACGAATATTATAGTGAAATTTGGAAACATCATGAAGATTATCATTTTAAGACACGGTGAGGCTACTTTTGCCAATTCTGATAGAATCTTATCAAGTGCAGGCATGAGACAGGCTGCAGCAACAGGTACAAAGTTATCAGCATTAGTTAAAGTAACGAAGTGTTTTAGCTCTCCTAAGACAAGAGCAGTGCAGACAGCACAGATTGTCTGCAATCAGCTAGGCTTTACAGGTGAGATTGAATATCTTAACGAGCTGACTCCATCAGGAAATACAGATTATTTAATTTCTTTTATAGAAGCTTGCTGCGATAAATCTGATGTTATTTTATTAGTCTCACATTTACCGCTTGTAGAGAATTTAGCCTACGAGCTTTGTAAAAAGACTAAAATACCACCTCAGTTTGATACTGCATGCTCACTTGTCATTGATTTTAATGGTCAGATGGGACATTTCGAGCAATTTGTATCTCCATTTAAAGAGGACGTAATCTTCTAGGAAGTTAAGTAGTTCTAATTTTTTACTAATATTTTTAGTTTAAACTGTTACACATCAAGGTCTTAAGGCAAAATAACCATAAAAATCGATGTTATACGTCACATATTTGGCAATAAACTAAATATTTGATAAATAATGTTAATTTTATGGCAGATTTTTTTAGGATCCTGACCTATTATCTAGATATAAATTACAAATAATAATTAGTAAAACAACTATCTTCACACATACATCATGTGGAGAACAAAATAAGGAACAGACGATGAGAGAGTTTAAAAACTACGCTCCTAGACAAATTGCTAAATATGTTGTGTCTTTTTTCAAAGGTCAGTTTTCAATCGCTGGTAAAGGCATTTTTGAGTTTTCAAACGGTAGAGTAGTGATCACCGTACAGATGGACGAATCAGCACTTAAGATCTGTAAAGAGATCAATGAGCAGGCCGTTACCATGACCAAAAGAAAAGATCAGATGCAATACTGATAATCTCTCCTTTTAAAAACAATTTTTATTCTGAAAATACCTCGTTTTACGAGGTATTTTTACGATCTGTATATCCTTTTTTACAAAATCAATTATTACACTTAATTTTTATAGACTAAAATTTTATTGAGGTTAGTATTTTTATTGAGGTAATAATGAACATAATAAGCAACCTTAATAAATCAATAGCAAAAAAATTGGATTAGGTTTTATCCTTTCTTTGTTTATTGTTATTAGTTTAGTTGCATTTATCTTCTATCAGAATGCGTCAAAAGCCATAATTGATGGAACCTTAAATAAGGCCTTACTACAGGCCACAGAGCTTATGAAAGTAAAGGTCGAAAACTTTAATGTTCCTCTAATCCAGACTTCTTCTAATCTTGCAATTTCCTCTAATAACAAAAACTGGATGTTAAAAGATCATGAATCTGAAGAAGGTCGTAAACTTTACCAGCAAGAGCAGGAAGCTATTATTGCCAATAACGGCTTTCCCAGTATCTTCCAGGCATCTTTACTGTCAAATACCTATTACACCAAAGGTGTTTCCGATGGTCCTATAGATATGGATGGTAAGGATTCCTGGTTAATGTTTGTAATCAATATGAACGCTCCATACGGCGTTAATATGGATTTTGACAGAGTATCTGGAAAACTCTCCATGTTCATCAACTATAAGGTTATGGATAAAAATAAGCTTATAGGTTTAACAGGCACCATGGTGGAGTTGAATTCACTTCTTGAGATGCTTTCTAAGCAGAAATTAGGTGAAAGAGGTTATTTCTTTGCTATATCTGAAGATGGCACTATTCAGCTTCACAAAAACAAGGATTATATCCTTCGGCAGAATCAAACAGGATGTTGATTCTAAAAAATTCTAGTAATAGAAAATTCCTCTAAATGAAAACCTCTATAGCCTCTGGTAATAGGGGGGTTCTGTTAATAAATTATGCTCAAAAACAAAGCATTAGACTCACTTTCAAATATAGTTTTTTACTATGCTATAATCTTGTTGCTGCACGCGCAGTTGAGATAGTATTTTCTGTGTGGTTATATGTCTAAACTTCAAAACAATCAAGAAATCTTAGAAATTCATTCTATGCTAGATGAATTACCAAACGCTGAACAAATTCAGGGGCCTCTATTAAATGAACTTATCACTGTACAGGATGTGGTACGTTATTTAGTATCTAATTTTGCAAAACATTCAATCTTTGTAGGTCATGGTACAGACAACTACTGGGATGAGGCCTTAGAAATTTTACAGGCTGTAATGCACTTACAACCACCATGCGATGATTCAACTTTAAATTCAAAGCTGACAAGAAAAGAGCGTGAGATTATCGCAAAAATCGCAGCTCAAAGAATTATCAATAGAATTCCAACTCCATATCTGACTCACAGAGCATTCTTCTGTGGCAAGGAATTCTATGTTGACGATAGAGTGATTATCCCAAGATCACCTATTGCAGAGCTAATCGAAAAAAGTTTCGACCCATATATTGAAAGACGTCCTGAGCGTGTACTTGATATGTGCACCGGCTCTGGCTGTATCGCTATTGCCATTGCCATGCAGTTTGAAGGCGACGTTGAGGTTGATGCTGTTGATATCTCTGATGAGGCACTTGAAGTTGCCAACATCAATATTCAGGGCTACTGTCTTGAGAATGTAGTAACTCCAATCAAGTCTGATTTATTTGACAATCTGATGGAAGGCGACAAGTACGATGTAATCGTGGCAAATCCTCCATATGTGGACAGCTATGATTTATCTACCATGCCAGATGAGTTCAGATGTGAGCCTGATCTTGCTTTAGGTTCAGGTGATGACGGTCTTGACTGTGCAAAGAGAATTTTAGCTGATGCTGTTAACTATCTAAATGATGACGGCATTCTAATCATGGAAGTTGGTAACTCAGAAGAGCAGTTAGTAGATTTATTCCCAACAGTACCATTCCACTTCGTGGACCTAAAGAGAGGTGGTACCGGCGTGTTTATTCTAACTGTAGAGCAGTTACGCGCATACCATGAGGTTTTTGCAAAGGCAGCAGGAGAGGTTGTAAATGCCGGCAAATAGTTTTGGTGATATTTTTAAAGTAACAACCTGTGGCGAAAGCCACGGTCTTGCACTAGCTGCAATTGTTGATGGTGTTCCACCACTGATTGAGCTATCAGAAGCTGATTTACAAGGTGATCTTGATAGACGTCGTCCTGGCTCTACAAGATACGGCACCCCAAGAAATGAAGCTGATGCAGTAAAGATTATCTCAGGCGTATTTGAGGGTAAAACCACTGGTACCTCAATTGGTCTAATCATTGAGAACAATGCACAGCGTTCTCAGGATTATTCAGCAATCATGAATTCATTCAGACCAGGACATGCTGATTACACCTATTTATCAAAATACGGTATTCGTGATTATCGTGGCGGCGGCAGAGCATCTGCGCGTGAAACTGCAATGAGAGTTGCTGCAGGTGCCATAGCAAAGAAAGTGTTAAAACAGCTTTTCAATATCTCAATTGACGGTTGTGTAACTGCAATTGGTGAGATAAAAACTGACAAATACGATGCAAAGACTGCTTTAAACAACGATTTTAACTTTGCTGATGAATCAAAGATTGATGATTTAAAGGCACTGTTTAAAGATCTAGCAACAGTAGGTGATTCTGTAGGTGCTGTAGTTGAGGTAAGAGCTCACAACATGCCTGTAGGTCTTGGTGATCCTGTATTTGACAGATTAGATGCAAAGATTGCCTATGCTATGATGGGTATTAACGCTGTAAAGGGCGTTGAGATTGGTGATGGCTTTGAAATGGCAAAGATGAGAGGCTCATCTGCCCGTGATGAGTTAACCCCTGAAAAATTCCTGTCAAATCACAGTGGCGGTATTTTAGGTGGCATCAGCTCAGGTCAGGAGCTTGTAGTTAAGTTGGCTCTAAAGCCAACTTCAAGCATTCTTGTGCCAGGCAATACCATTGATAAGGATGGTAATGTAACCTCTATTGTAACAAAAGGTCGTCATGATCCATGCGTTGGCATCAGAGCTGTACCTATTGCCGAGGCAATGCTTGCAATCACCTTATTAGATGCAGCCTTAAAGAATAAGGCACAATGCTTTAATGTCCCTCATTCAAATTATCAGATCCCATCTGAAAACTAATTAAAAAGTGGCAGGAAACTGCCACTTATCTTCCTTTACATAATTTAACTTTCATTTAACAAACTAAAGCCTTTTATCCAAAGATATTTTACAAAGTCTTTCTACTATGTACCTGTGCTTTAAAGCGCTAGGTAAAAAATTTTAGAGAGAACTTATATTTATGAAAAAATCACTATTAGCTTTAGTTGTAGCATCAGTTGCTGCATCTTCAGTTCAGGCTGCAAGTGTATAACAGAAAGATGGTACCAAATTAAAAGTAGATGGCCGTGTACAGGCAGTTATTTACAACTGCAATAACGGTAAAGCTGGAGAGAACGATTCAACCTTAGAAAACTCAGCACGTTTCGGTATCGGCAGTTCAATAAAAGTTTCTTCTGTTACCTTACTAGGCTACTCACAGTGTGACATGGCAGACGGTTCATCAAAGACCGGTAACTCAATTAAGGCAAGACATCAGTTTGTAGGTGCAGATTTCGGTCAGTTTGATAAGTTAACAGCAGGCCGGTACAAGGGTAATCAGGCATGGGGGTCTTCAACTACTGATGTATTTGATGATTTCGGTTGCAATGCTCAGGGCGCTAACGATGAGTGTAACTCAGGTCGTATTGATTATGCTGTAAAGGCAAACGGCTTTGAAGGCAAGTTAGGTGCTGTTCTTGATGTAGACAGCTACAAGATTGAGCACGGTTCAAAAACAGAAAAGACCTTTGCATTAGATCACGGCTTTGCTGTAGCTTTAGGTTACACCTTTGACAATGTTGGTTTCGGCCCACTATCACTTCGTGCAGGCTATGAGACATTAAAGGCTCAGGAAGACTTAAAGAGCGGTACAAGCATGTCATTTTACGACGATGTTAATACCTTAAATTTAGGTATTTCATGGAGTGCTGAAGCTGATTGCGTATATTTAGGTGCTTCATACTTTGACAGAACCTTCGACTTTAAGAACAAGATAGTTGCATCAAATACAGAGGTTGATACATCAGCAGTTCATGATTTAAAGGTTAAAGGCTTTGAGTTTGTAGCAGGTTACACCTTCTAGTAAAAATTCATATCCTAAAAATATTCGTTTTAAGATCTCCTTTATGGAGATCTTTTTTGCAGTCTGTTCTCATATTAAAAGTCCATCTTAATTATCTATATCATTGCATACTCATCTTAAAAACATAATATTAGTGCATAAATATTGCACAGAACTGATGAAATGATACGGACATATATCTTTATATATAAAAGTATCCGTTATCTCATATATGCGAGTATTTTAGGCTAAAGCAAGGTTAGGAAAACGAAAGCGAAGATAAAAAAACAGTATGAATAAGGCAAAAAAAAGCATAGCCTCAGGCTATGCTTTAAATGAAAAACTATGAATTCTTAGTCAACTGTAGGAACTTCTTCAGGTAGCTTACCTTTAACTTCCTTATTCACAATGTTAGCAACACATGAATCTGACCATACATTAAGTGCAGTTTCAATCATATCGATAATAGCGTATACAGGGAGAATAATACCCATTAAAGCTACAGGAATATTCATTGATGATACAAGTGAAAGGGTTAGGAAGTAGCATCCCATAGGAACACCTGCGTTACCAACTGCAGCAAATGTTGCAATAAAGATCCATGCTACTAAGGTACCAAAAGCGATTTCAATACCAGAGTTCTGTAAAAGATATACAGAGGTGATGAGGATAAATGCAGCACAGCCGTTCATGTTGATGGTGGTGCAGATTGGTAATACAAAGCGTGAAACTCTCTTATCAATCTTCAGGTTATCTTCAGCTGATGCGATAGTAACTGGCAGGGTACCTGCGGATGATTTTGAGAATAAAGCTACAGCTAAAGCTGGTAACATGCCACGGGCAATCTTTAGTGGGTTTAAACCACGTAGTAATAGGATTGCAGGTAGAATGATAAACATCTGTAGCAGGTTAGCGCTGATTACACAGCCAAAGTATGAGGCAATACCGCCGATGATTACGCCAGCCTCTAACTGAGCTACAAGCTGAGCTGTAAAAGCTAGGATACCTAGTGGCAGCACTTTAATTAACCAGTGGATCAGGATAAACAGTAATTCCTGGAAACCTAAAAGGAAGTGCACTACAGCACTCTTTGACTTTGAGTCAGGCATTGAAGCAATACCTAAACCAAAAGCTGCTGCAACTAGCAGGATTGATAATACGTTACCTGCAACAAATGGCTGCAGAAGGTTATTAGGAATGATAGAGATGATGTGCTGTAAGTATGATAATGACTCATATTGAACTACAGCATCAGCAGCCTTTCCTGATAAATCTGATGGTACGTTCTCTGGGGATACATAAGAGAAAATAACAGCACCTAGTGTAGCTGCAAGAATTGTTGTAAGCAGGGTATAGAAAATTGTATATCCTAAGATGGTACCGCCCTTAGAACCTTTTGAAAGTTTTGACAGGGTAGTAATCAAGCTTACTGCAATTACAGGTACAGCGATGAAGCTGAATAAACGTGTAAAGATTGTAGCGATAAAATCAAAAACTGATTTTAAATCGTCGTTTGCAATGTAGCCTAAGATGGCGCCTAAAATTAGAGCTCCTACGTATAAAGCTGCAGTAAATAAGCGACTTTTTCTGCTGATGGTAGCAAGGGCAGTAGTTGTTGCCTCGTTGATGCGTTGTGTATTTTCAGCCATGATATTTCCTTATTAAAGTAAAGCTGATTGGTAATGTATATTATTTTATCAAGTTAATATAAAAATTATAAATTTTATGCTTTTGCCATATGAATGGGCAAAAGCATAAAGAGTTTGAGTATTATTTATTAGTCCTGGTGATATAAAGCAGTTGATAGATATCTGTCACCGCTGTCAGGTAGGATTACAACGATAGTCTTACCTTCGTTCTCAGGACGCTTTGCAAGCTCAATTGCAGCTGTCAGTGCAGCACCTGATGAGATACCTGTAAACAGACCCTCTGTCTGTGCAAGTTTACGGCCGTTATCAAGAGCGTCGTCATCTTTAACACCGATGATCTCATCTACAACAGTGCCATCAAATACCTTAGGGATGAAGCCTGCTGAAATACCCTGGATCTTGTGAGGACCTGGCTGACCGCCTGCTAAAACTGGAGATGAGGCTGCCTCTACTGCTACAACCTTAATGTTAGGGTTCTGAAGCTTTAGATAGTTACCTGTACCTGTTACAGTACCGCCTGAACCTACAGCTGATACGAAGATATCAACCTTACCTTCAGTGTCAGACCAGATCTCAGGACCTGTAGTCTCAAAGTGAGCCTTTGCATTAGCCTGGTTTTCAAACTGCTGAGGAATAAAGGTATTCTCGTTTTCTGCTGCAAGTGAAAGCGCCTTTTCAATAGCACCTTTCATACCCTTAGCACCTTCTGTTAATACAAGTGAAGCACCATATGCCTTTAGAATGTTGCGACGCTCAACTGACATGGTCTCAGGAAGAACAAGAGTAACCTTAAGACCTAATGCTGCGCCTACTAAGGCCAAACCGATACCAGTGTTGCCTGATGTTGGCTCAATGATCCAGGTGTTCTGATTGATTTTACCTGTATCTAAGGCATCTTTAATCATGTAGAAAGCAGCTCTGTCCTTTACTGAGCCTGATGGATTCAATGCTTCGTATTTAGCAAGGATCTTTGCTTTTAAACCTAACTTCTTTTCAAAGTTTGATAATTCTACTAGAGGAGTTTTTCCGATTAGATCTACTGCTGATTTGTAAATAGGCATTTTATAGCTCCTAATAAATATTGTTTTTTAAGCTTGTTGATGAACTTTATGTATTTATGAAAACATAAAAAATAAAATTTTCAAAACAAAATTTTTATGCGGGATTAATAAATGCACCAAAAAAGAGCATAAAATAAAATTAAAATCATATAAATCAATAATTTAAAAGCCTAGAATTTTACTAGGTAATTTTAAAAAGTTTCGCTTATTTATATAAAACCTATTGAAATAGTAAGAATTAGGTGCAATAAGGGCTCATAAAGGTATAAAGAGAGATTAGTATTCAATAAACAAAGCAAATATCTGGTAATAGTAGAAGACTATAATCTTAGAAAAATTCAGACTATTAAAAATAATTACAAACAAGGTTATAAAATGAAATAAATCATAGAATCTGAAAAGTCTAAATGATAGTATTATCCTGCTTAAAAGATATTTAGCGTATCTTATGAGAGAGTAAGAACATTAGCATTTATATAATTAGAACAAAAATAATAATGGTAGATTTATGAGCACATCAAACGACGTTTTTCCAGTTTCAATGTTTGACAATATCAGACAGCATCCATCTAACTACAGACTGCTTACCCGTATTCCTTTAACAGAAGAGGGCGTGGATACTCATTTTCCGATTGAACTTAACCCTAAAATTGAAGGCGATACTGTAAAGACTGTAGTATTTTTAGATACAGAAACCACAGGACGAGAGCACACTAAAGACGAAATTATTGAGCTTGGCATGGTAAAGGCCACATTCAGTGTTGAGCGTAAAATCATTTTAAGTGTTGATAAGTTCTATGACGAATTTGAGCAGCCTCAGAATCCAATTCCACCTGAAATCACCAAGCTTACTGGTATTACCGATGAGATGGTGGCAGGCAGAAACTTCAACGAAGAGCAGATTGTAAAGTTTTTAGCTGGCACTGATTTAATCGTAGCGCACAATGCATCATTTGACAGACCTTTCTTTGAAAAGAGATTTACCATCTCCTCACTGCAGACCCTGCCATGGGCATGCTCATTTAAAGAGGTTCCATGGAGCTATTTAGGCTTTCCTGGTGCCAAGCTTGAGTATCTTGCAACACATCTTGGCTATTTCTACGATGCTCATAGAGCATATGTGGACTGTTTGGCTCTTTTATGGATTCTATATACCTGTAAAGAGTCTTTCCCTCATTTAATCACCAGCGCAAGAAAGAGCTCATTTAAGGTTACCGTAAAGGGCAACACCTTTAGCATCAATAATGATCTTAAGCGTATCCGTTTTAGATTTGACGGTTTTGACAAGAGCTGGTACAAGCTTGTCAACTCAAAAGAGGAGGCTGACAGCCTTAAAGATACACTTGAGACCACCTATAAGGATGGAAGTGTTAATTTTGATGTGATCTTTAAAGAATTTACTGCAAGAAATCGATATAAATTCTAGATTTTTGCTAACATAGCAATATTGATAACCAAAGAATATTTTCACTTTTTATTAGGATAAGTATATGAAGGATCTTGTACAGTCTGGTACTTCTTTTTTAAAGGAATTCCAAAAGTTTGCAGTTAAAGGCAACGTTATGGACATGGCAATCGGTGTGGTAATCGGTACTGCTTTCGGTAAGATAGTGTCATCATTAGTAGCTGATGTGATTATGCCTTTAATCGGTCTTTGTGTTGGTAACATCGATTTAAAAGATCTTGCAATCACTCTAAAGGATAAGACCGATGATGCTCCAGGTATTGTTCTAACCTATGGTGTATTCCTGCAGAATGTACTAGATTTTATTATCATAGCATTTGCAATCTTTATTTTCATTAAGCTAATCATTAACTTAAAGAGCAAGGTAATTCACGAGGAGAAGGTAGAAGCAGCTCCTGTACCTGAGGATGTTAAGCTTTTATCTGAGATTAGAGATCTTTTAAAAGAAAAGAATAAATAACATCAGATGGCAGGTCATGCAAAATTCTCATAATGAGCTGATCTGCCTTTAATTTCATAGACAAGTCTAAACATATCATCTAAGCTCTAAGAGCAGAAAAATCCTTCCATATAAATTACTTACAACTCAAGAATAAGCTCTTTTCAAGATCTTAAACACCTGCTTGTGTATAATGCCTTATATATCAAGGTTTATTGAACTGATTTTATCTGCATGAAATTATATATGGACCCACTTAAACTTGCCAGAGATTTTGATAACTTTTTTTATAACGTAGTAAATGCAGCTATATATCCGGTCTCTTGTTGAGTATGCCTACTCTGACCTCTATGGTGTTTGCGACTGTA
>JAAYPN010000105.1 GCA_012519775.1 Aeromonadales bacterium
ATTTTTTATAATAAAACGACAGTTATTTATCCTTATTCTTATGCGATTGAAAAAGCATTTCTCAGTACAATATTGTATAATATGAGTAAGTTACATATTGAATAAAACATTTTTATAAATTAAGGAAGTTTACCGTGGGTATTAAATTAGCTATTTATGGTTATGACTCGGATATTGGAAAGCTTGTTTTAGAAACATTAGAAGAACAACAACTTGATCTTACTGAGGTTTATCCACTTTCTCCATTACAGGGCGAGTATGACGCTGTAATGATAGATAAACAGAACTACTTTGTAACCCCAATTGATACTTTTGATTTTTCAAAAGCTGACGTTGCCTTATTTCTGACTACACAGGATGAAACTCAGCGCTGGGTGCAGAAGGCTAAAGAGGAAGGCTGTATTGTAATTGATGACAGCCATCTGTTCTCTGGTGATGAAAAGACCAATCTGGTGGTACCTGAGATTAATCCATATGCTGTAAAGGATGCAATTCAGTCAAGACTTGTAATTCCAGCACTTGCACCATCTGTTCAGCTGTGCCTTGCACTTGCTGCACTACATGACGAGTTTGGTATTGCCAAAGCTACAGCTACCTCACTTGAGTCAGCATCAGAGCATGGCAGATTAGGTACACAGACTCTAGCTCATGAGACTACCTTATTATTAAACGGCATGGCAGGAGATCATCAGGGCTTCCCATGTCAGCTTGCATTTAATCTTCTAAACCGCATTGGCGTTGTAGAAGAGGATAGCTACTCTGATCATGAAAACACTATAAGAAGTGAAGTTGAGAGAATTTTAGGTAAGTTCGAGCGCGGTTTTGATGTTACCTGCATTCAGGTGCCTGTTTTCTATGGTCACACTATGGTGGTTAATGTTGAGCTTGAGGATAAGGCAAGTTTAGACGAGGTAAAGCAGGCTTTTGAAAAATCTCAATACATCACCTTATGTGATGATGAGGAAGTATTAAGTCCTGTTGAGAATATTGTCAATGAAAGAACAGTGCTAGTAAGCAGAGTAAGACAGAGCGTAAAGGGAAGCAAATCCTTCAGCTTTGTTACTATGATGGACAATACAAGACGTGGCGAAGCCATTCCCTGTGTTGAAATTATTAAGTTATTACAGAAAAGTTTATAACCTTGCACGATTTATGCAATGATTATTAAAAGTGCGATCGGGATATTTTTTTGACGAAAGCTTTTTAATGTAGAATGTGCATAAGTATAGGTGGTCATTTGTATGCATGGTTTAAAAAAATTATCTTTAGCGGTAGTGCTTGCAGCACTACTACCTGTCAACGCGTTTTGTAATGATGATGATGGTACATTCACCATCACTATTCAGGGCCCAGAGGTAGAACAGAGTGCTCCTGCTGCCACATCGCAGTCAACCGTTCGCCCAAGAACTGCCACACAAAGAAGGGCAAATGTTGCCACTCGTACTCCTGCAAGAGCCGATGCGACAGTAACCCGTGCGCCTTCAGCTGTTGCTCAGAGCACTGTTGCAACACCATCTGCAAATACTACCACTGCAACTACTCAAAGAACTGCAACTAATGTTGCTGCAAGTGCACAGACCACTAGCACTAGCACAACTGCAGCTACAGCTACACAGACAGCAGCTCCTGCTTCAAGAACCTATTCTGTAAGAAGCGGAGATACTATCTGGTCTGTAGCCCACAGACTGATGCCATCAGACAGAAGTATCAATGAGTTTCAGATTGTAGCCTCCCTATACAGAAACAACCCATCAGCATTTGCTGGCGGTAATGTAAACAATCTTTTACGTACCACTTTAAATGTACCTGACGACAGTGTTATCGCAAGAGAAACAGTACAGACGGGCAGTGCTTTATTAAAGCAGGGACATATGACTCTGCCACCACTTGCAGATGCTCCTAAGGCTCAGACTGCGGCTGCAGCAACTGCAGATACTGCAGCACAAAACAGTCAAACAGCTGCAAATCAAGCTGCAAAGAGTGCCGATGCTGCAACTGATAGCTCTAGAAAGACAGAAACTCAAAAAGAGGAAGAGAATCTTCCAACCTATGAAGCAACTGAAACTAAGATAAAGCGTCTTCAGGAAGAGGAAGCAAAACGCGAGCAGAATCAGTTAATTCCAAATGATGACTCTAAATTCTCACCAGATTCAAAAGATAAGAAAGTAGACTTAATCTCAAAAGAAGGTCAGGCTAACGTAAATGTAGACGTACAGGCTGTACGTATTATGTTAGATGAGAACAAGAAGTCTGTTGATGACAAGATCCGTTTTTTAGAAAAGCAGCTTAATGAAGCTTTAGAGCGCATGAAGAAGTCATCTACTGCAACAGCAAAGATTGCAACAGACAGCGTATCCGGTCTTGCAAGTCAGTATGACAACATCATCGCTAAGATTCAGCAGGATATCATTGAGCTTAAAGGTGCCAACGTAAAGCTTGCTCAGGATAACGACCGCATGAGAGAGATGCTGCTTGCAAATGACGAGAAGATTGAAGACATGCAGCTTCAGCTCTCTCAGTTCTCTATCATCGTTCCTGAGTCAGCGGTTGATTTAAACAAGCCTGTGATGATGATTCTTTTCGGTGCAGGTCTGTTATCACTTGTAATGTTACTTCTATTCATTCTGTTCAAGGCAAAATCAAGAGCAGCATCAAGAGTGCTTAACGATGACTTTGATATCGATGATGATATTGGAAATGATGATAGCGTTCTTCTATCAGATGAGAACGGTTCAGTTGAGATTGAGACTAATTCAGAAAATACTGATGCTCAGGATAAGACTGAGAAAGATACTCAGACTAAGACAGAGAATTCAGGTACTGACAATTCTGTAGAAGAAACTAAGATTGACCCTCAAGCTGAGGACATCAAAGCTGAAGATAGTAATGATGATAATCTTACTGCTGAGGAAAAGGAAGCTCAGGACGCCTGGGATAATGCAGCAACTACTGCAGCTGCCGATGAGGAAAAGAAAGAAGACAAGTCAGCTGTATTAGATGAGTGGTCACAGGCTTTAGATGAGCAGGAGAAAAAGGATAATACCTCTGTAGAAGTTAAAAAAGAAGATGAAGACAGTGTAGCTGATGCCTGGGCATCTGCTTTAAACGAGCAGGAAAAGGGTGAACAGAAGGTTGATACTGACGCTTCACAAGAGGATATGGCTGATGCGTGGGCTGCAGCCTTAAATGAGCAGGAAAACGCAGAAGAAGCTGAAGAGCCAAAAGAGACTGCTCCATCAAAAGAGCAAGAAGACATGGCTGATGCGTGGGCTGCTGCATTAAACGAGCAGGAAAACGTAGAAAAAGCTGAAGAGCCAAAAGAGACTGCTCCATCAAAAGAACAGGAAGACATGGCTGATGCCTGGGCTGCTGCTTTAAATGAGCAGAATAATGAAGAAGCACAATCCCCAAAAGCTGAGGAGCCTGAGGTTGTCTCTCCTGCAGTTGAAGAGCCTCAGGAGTCATCAGAGCAGGAAGAGGCAATGGCAAAGGCAATGCAGAGTGCTTCATCTGATGTAGAAGTTCAGGATACAGCACAGACAAAACCTGCTGACTCAGACGTATTAGTTGAAGATGTTGATCCTGACACTTTGTTAAATGAAATGTCTGATAGCACTCAAGAACTGTTAAAGGACGTTGAAGTTAAAGACAGTGCTCCTTTAATTGATGATTCAGATGAAATCATTTTAAAGACTGACGATACTGCAGAGAGTCAGTCTGAAAAGGAAGCTTTAGAGCAACTTGAAAGAGAAAATGAAGCTAAGACTAATGCTGTTTTATCAGATGAAGAAAAATCATTCATGGAAGCATTATCATCTGAAAAGAACAAAGCCACAGAAGAAAGTGATGAATCAATTGGAGACTATGCTGAGTTTGAAAATGATTCAGAACAAAACAAAGAGCAGGAAAACTCTAATAACGAGATTGAGACTCTTGAAGCTGAACCTATCGAGCTACAGGATAAAAAAAGCACAAATGTAGATGAAGTCGTAAATGATGATCTGAATCTTGAAGAGCTGTTATCAGAGAATACACAGGATAATGAAGCTGATGCCCAATCAGATGCAAATGCTGAAGATTTACCTGACATGACATCTTCTTTAGACGAAGCTCAAATCCCATCTGATGATGAAATCGCTGAATCTGAAACATCTGATCTTCAAAATGAAGAAAGTGCAGAGGTTGCAGGTGAGCAGAATTTACAAACAGCTGACAGCGAAATTGAGACTGCAGATGCAGAGCAAGAAAAGCAAAGCTCAAATGTAGATGAAGTAATAAATGATGATCTGAATCTTGAAGATTTGTTATCTGAAGAAACAACAGAGCGTGAATCAGGCGAACAGTCCGAGTCTCAGGCAGAAGATTTTTCAGAGGATAGCGCATCAGAAAATGCAGAAGAGAATGCAACTGATGCATTAGATACAGATGAAGTATCTGATGATATTGCAAAATCAGAAACTGATGAGAGTGTTAATGCTGCAGATAACAACGAAATTTACGTTGAGGAAATTGCAAAAAAAGCAGCTCAAACAGTAGAGCCTTCTGTTGATAGCACTGATACAGACGATAAGGTTGTATCATGGGCAGTACCTGAAGATGACTTTGATGTTGTAGAGAGCAATAAAGAGGATGCTCCAGAGCTTACAGATGCAGAATCGCAAGCACCAGCTACTGATGAGCCAACAGAAGAAACCACAGAAGCTGATCTTCTTGATTTAGAGGCAAGATTAAGTTCTTCATCATCACAGTACGATCCTAATTCAGACGATGACATCATGAACATGTTAAGCTCAGGTGAGAGAGAAACTGTTTCACATATGGCACAACAGGAAGACGAGCACACTCAAAACATTGCTAACATGCTAAATGACGATGAAGATACTTCAAGACTTGAAAGTGCTGTACAGAAGGAAAAGACACCTGATGAAGAGCAGAAGGAAGTATTAGAAAAGGTCTTTGATAAGATTGGTCCAATAAGTGCAATTGATGAAGAGCCTGAAACCGATTTTGAGATCCCATCAGATAACTCTTATGGCGATTTAACACCAAAAGAGCATCAGTACTATGTTGATGAGTTGAATCTTGCAAGACTGTACTTTGAGACAGGTGACACTGAAGAGGCCATCAAGATCATTGATGATGTAAAGGAACACGGCAGTGACGATCTGAAGATTGAAGCTGCAAACATTATGCAGACATATGGTAACTAGAGAACAGTATTTAGGATTAGATGATTCAAAGCTTGTAAACTTTAAGGATGCATCTAATTGCATGAGCATTCTAAATGCAGACAGAGATGCGGTAAAAGCATTAGCTCTGTTATGCGAGGATGCCTATGAGCACGGTTTTGAGCTTCGTGTTGCTTCAGCATACAGAAGCTTTTATAAACAGTTTAAGATCTTTGACGACAAGTTCAAAGGTAAAAGAGTGGTCTTAGATGCTGATGAAAAGCCGATTGATATCAGCAACCTCTCTGATGAAGAGAAGTTCAATGAGATAAGACGCTTTTCAGCAATTCCTGGATTCTCCCGCCACCACTTCGGTACAGACTTTGATATTTATGCTATAAACCTTTTACCTGAAGGTCAAAGCCTTCAGCTTACAGCATCAGAGTATCAAAGGGGCAGTTATTTTTATCCTTTAGGCCTGTATTTAGCACAGAGTTTGCAGAAATTCGGCTTTATTAGACCTTATAATGGTAAAGGTCTGATTGCAAAGGAGCCATGGCATATTTCCTATCAGAAAAAAGCTATGGAGTTTATAAAAGCATTTGATATAAATGAAGCTATAGAGTATCTCTCCTCATTTAAAGAGCCGTGGGTACCGTATGCAATAGAATACGCAAAAGAGCATTACAAGGAGCTCTTAGCATAAGGAGGTTAATTTGGAAAAAGTACGTAAAGTTGTCATTATAGGTTCAGGTCCTGCAGGATACACTGCAGCAATCTATGCATGTAGAGCAGGTTTAAATCCTGTTTTAGTTACAGGTAATCAGTTAGGAGGTCAGCTTACTACAACTCCAGAAATTGAGAACTGGCCTGGAAGAAATGATAATCCAGACGGCATTTCACTTATGCAATCCTTGCAGAAACATGCAACAGATTTAGGCACCGAGTTTATCTATGAGAGCGTAGAAAAGGCAAAGCTAAAAGGTACTGAAAAGGTGCTTACATTATCTGGCGGTAATGAAATAAGAGCTAAATCAATAATCATCTGCACTGGTGCAAGTGTCCGTTATTTAGGACTTGAATCAGAAGAGCAGTACAAAGGACATGGTGTATCAGCCTGTGCTACCTGTGATGGCTTTTTCTTTAGAAACAAGGATGTCGCTGTAGTAGGCGGAGGATCTGCAGCCTTTGTTGAAGCCTTGTATTTGGCAGGTTTATGTAATAAAGTATACTTAATCCATCGTAGAGACTCATTTAGAGCGGAAAATGCTTTGGTTAAGAGACTTACAGAGTTATCTAAAACCGGTAAGGTTGAGTTCATCTTAAATGCTAATGTTGACAGTATTATAGGTGATGGTAATAAGGTAACAGGTATCAGAGTTGTAACTACAACTGGTCTTTGCACTGTAGATGTTGAAGGCGTATTTGTTGCCATTGGTCATAACGCTAATACTCAGGTGTTTGAAGGTCAGCTTGAACTCTATAGTGATGGTGTGATTAAAACAGGTTTCACCACTCAGACATCAACCTCAGTTAAAGGTGTATTTGCAGCAGGTGATTGTGCAGATAGAGTGTATAAGCAGGCTATTACCTCAGCAGGTTCTGGCTGTATGGCCGCACTTGATGCAGAGCATTATTTACAAGAGTTATCGTGATACAAGATATAGCACCACACGTATTTAATAATCAGTATTCAAAAAAAAGAGAACCAAATCCAGAAGACTTAGTTTTAGCCTTTACAGAGCAAAATGAACTTCTCATAAAAGGAGATGGCATAGAGCTGGGGCTAGAACTTCCAAGAGCAGAAAATTTTGATAAAAGTAAGCTTACTTTTCTATTTACTATAGATGATAAAGCTTACTTTTTGTATCTTGAGGTAGACACTTTAAGTCTTGATGGATATAGCTACAAATCAGTACGTGTAGCACGCACAGACAATCCCCGAGTTACATCCTTTGCCATTGCAACGGCATTTCATCTTTATACCTGGTATTCTAAGACCCGTTTCTGCGGTACTTGCGGTCATAAACTTGTTCCTTATGAAAAAGAAAGAGCCATGATTTGTCCTGAGTGCAAAAAGATCTTTTATCCAAATATAGCGCCTGCTGTAATTGTAGCCATTTTAAATGGCGATAAAGTTCTGGTAACACGCTATAAGGAAAGAGTTTACAGAGGTATCGCTCTAATTGCAGGTTTTTGTGAAATCGGTGAGAGTGCTGAAGAAACTGCAAAGAGAGAAGCTATGGAGGAAGTAGGCTTAAAGATTAAAGATCTTAAGTATTTTGGTTCACAGCCTTGGGGATTTGACAGCAATCTTTTGGTAGGTTACATCGCAACAGTAGATGGTAGCGATAAGATCATACGTGATGCAGGCGAATTGTCAGAAGCTGTATGGTTATCCAGAGATGAGATTGAAGATGTCCCATCTGATATCTCACTTACAAAGACCATGATTCAGTATCTAAAAGACAGAAAAGATCTCTAACATTTTGAACAATATTTTTAAATAACTCTTACTTGCAATATTACGCTCAAATA
>JAAYPN010000106.1 GCA_012519775.1 Aeromonadales bacterium
AAAAAAAATCACCACCATAAGGTGATGATTTTTCGTAGCCTTCAAAGCCTTTTTTGTGCTTCTGATATCCGGCCTTCTGAGCTTTCTTTCTGTCCGTAAAGACTGCAGGTTTGTTAAACTCTGCTACGTGCATCTGCACAAAGTTTCTGTTTTTTACTGTTTTCTTTTTCATTTTTAACCTCTTTTGTTAATAAAATATACAAATCTGATTTTAGCAGAATAAAAGTATTAAGAAGCATTGGAAATGAATAATAATTATCAATACCATATTTAAAGAAATGGCTTTATTAAGAGAGGCGCGTATGGAAAAGACAACTGATGCAGAGACTAAAAACAAATAGCAAATTTGCTATCAATAGAAAGGCAGATAAACCTAACTGTCCTACAGATACAGAAAAACCAGCTACAGCTGGTTTTTCAACATTGTATTCTTTACTAGAAGCGGTTTAGTTTCTTTTTTCTGTTAGGTCTTGGAATGAATACACAGATGATACCTAAGATTGCACCGCATAAAGCAATAACTGCACCTTGCATCCACCAGCGCATCTGCATATCAAGCTCTTTAGTCTCAAGCTTGTCAGCATAGGTTCTTCTTGAGGAATCAAGCTCTTCAATCTGAGTATTCTGCTTTGATACAGTCTCTTTTAACTGCTCGTTTTCTTTTTCTAATTTCTCAAGCTTTGCTTTAGCAACCTGGTAATCGTGAGCAATGATAGAGTCATAGTTCTCTAAACGGTTTTTAAGATCATCAATCTGACCTTTTAACTCATCTTCTTTTGCTTTACCGCAAGGCTCCACCTGAAGATCACGAGTCTGCATCCATAACTGTTTCTGACCATTGTTTACAAGGGCGAATTTCTTGTCTTTTGACAGCTTTACAAACTCAAGTTTATCGCCAACATGAGCAATACCTACAATTCTGCATTGTGTGCTAGCACATGAGCGTTGCCATACATTAGCTGCATCTGATACGTATAAAGAATCGCCAACCTGTGCATTCTCAACTGAAGCTGGTTTTGCAACCTTGATAACAGCATTGTCGCTATTTTTTGCACCATTATCAGCAGTTTCGTTCTCAGCTGCTGTAACCTTCACTGCATTATTGTCCTCAAGAGCAATACTCTGATTTGCCATTACTAAAAATGAGCCAATAAGAGTAGCTTTAGAAAGTGTTTTAAGTAAATTCACTTTTAAATCCTTGTTTAAATAATTTTAATTGCTAAATTCTAGCACACTAATGAGTTTTAAAAAGTAAAAGCCTTGAATTTACTTTGATTTGTATGACAAAACTGCCATTTTGTTTATCAAAATCTAAATTTCTAAAAATTGAAGGCTAAGTTACTTAACCATTGTTCTGAAATGGTTATTTTAGTTAATTTATATTTTTTGTGAGAATCCCTTGATACAACTAGTATAAAATCGCCTATTATGAGGATGAATATGGAGTAATTACTATGCGCAATAAAGAGATAGAGCTTAAATTTGGATTAGAAGGTCCTGTAAATAACCTTTTTGAGATTTTTTCTAATATAGGTACTGTAAGTAACCCTAAAGTGCAGCATCTTGATAATACCTATTTTGATACTGATACTAAGGATTTATTCAATATACGTGCAGGTTTGCGCATCCGCCATGCCGATGACTTCAGCGAACAGACTTTAAAGGTTAAAGGCGAGAATATAGGCGGTTTACATCGTCGCAGTGAGTATAATCTGCCAATTGAAAAGGATGTAACCATCCCACAGCTGCAGAAGTTTCCAAAAGAAGCTTTCCCTGAGAATTTCGATGTAGACGATATTCAGGAGAGACTATCCTCTGTATGCAGAATTAACTTCACCCGTCAACTCTTTACTCTAGAGCTTTTAGACAGCGAATTTGAAGTTGCCCATGACAGCGGGTTTATCAGTGTCGAAGGTCATGAGTCATATCCAATCAACGAGCTTGAGATTGAGCTTAAAAAGACTCAGGTTGAAAATGAGGATCTTTTAAATCTGTTCTCAATTTTATGCAACAATCTTGCTACAAACGATTTGCCTTTGCTTCTTGAGCCATTTTCAAAGATGCACAGGGCATCACTGCTTAAAAAGAACTCCTCAAGGGTTTTAGATTTATCCTCATTTGAAACTAAAGGCACTACCGTAGATTATGTAAAAAATCTTGTAATAAGCTTTGAACAGCTTTACGGATACTTTGTGGTAAATAAAGAGAGCACAACCTTCTCACTATTTACCTGCGCACTAAAAGATCTGATTGAGGCTCTAAAGCTGTTGCGCCGCAGAAATCTTCCTGCATTTATAAAGGGTCAGAATGAGCCTGTAGAGTATCAGGGAGATTTAAAAATCATTATCCGTCTTCTAAAGACATTCTATAAGGCCTGCGCCCGCAATCAGAAGAAACTCTTTAAAGCTCAGATTAGAGGATACGTGCAGGAGATTGACAGTATCTTTAAGGCTATAAGATTAGTTGAGCAGAATACCAAGATGTTCTTAATTCCATTGAAGCTAAGACTATTACTATCTTTACTTGCAAACTGATAGAGTTTGCAAAACATGAGCAGATACTATGAATTTTGATATCAGACCTGATCTTAAAAACGGCTATCAGTTAGTAGAGATCTTAAAAAAAGAAGCTGATAACCAGTACGAAAGATTAAAAAATAAGTTAACAGCTGAGCAGTTTTCAGTATTTGATAAGCGTCCTGAGTTTAAATATGTAATAGCATTATCAGACTTTGTAGCTAACACCATCTTCAGTTATCCTGATGTTTGCGCAAAGTTAGTAACAGACGGTGCTTTAGATTCAGACACCTTTTCAATCGACTCAAAAGATGCTGTAAACACCTATATTGAAGAGAAGCTCTCTGATTTTGAATTTAAAAAGCGTTTAAGAATACTGCGCCGTACCCGTGCTATGGTTATAGCATGGCGTGATTTAACAGGTGTAGCTGATATCGAGGAGATCTTCAAATCCCTGTCAAATCTTGCAGAGAACATCGTTATACGTACAATTCAGGTTGTAAGAGCTCAGATTGTTCAGGCCTATGGTGATGCTTTTGATGAGGATGCCTACCCAATGCCCCTTTTAACCTTAGGTATGGGTAAATTAGGCGGTGGAGAGTTAAACTTCTCATCAGATATCGATTTAATCTTTGCCTATCCTCAGGATGGTCAGACAACAGGCAGTGCCCGTTCTCTTACTAATCGTGAGTTCTTCTCACGCATTGTACAGAGAGTTGCTAACATGCTCTCTGACAAGACTGTAGACACCTTCTGCTACAGAGTTGATTTACGTTTGAGACCTTTTGGCGATGCCGGCACCATCGTAAACTCATTTGACGGTCTTCAGGCATATTATGAAACTCAGGGTAGAACCTGGGAGAGATATGCTCTTGTAAAGGCAAAGCTTTTAGGTGATGAATCTTACTACTCACACTATGGCGCAGAGTTTATCGATCTCTTACGTCCATTTGTCTACAGACGTTATCTTGATTATGGTGCAGTGCAGTCTTTAAGAAAGTTAAAGCACATGATTGAGTCTGAGGTTCGTCGTCGTGCCTTAAAGAACAATTTCAAATTAGGTCAGGGCGGTATCCGTGAGGTTGAGTTTATCGCTCAGGTATTCGAGTTGATGCGTGGCGGACGCTATATCGAGCTTCGTGAACGCTCATTAAGACTTACTCTAAAGAATATTGCCAATCTTGATCTGATACCAAAGGATGTGTGCAAGGCGCTTGATTCGTGTTACGTCTTTTTAAGACGTACAGAGAATGTAATTCAGGAGTTCTCTGATAAGCAGACTCAGTCTCTGCCTGATAACGAAAAGGATAGAGCGCGTCTGTTATTGGCTTTAAATTATAAGGACTACGATAAGTTCCTAGCCGATCTTGATAGTGTAATGAAACTTGTTCATGACGAGTTTAAAAAGGTTGTGGCTGATGAGAACAGTTCAAATGAAGGTGTCCTAAACTTTGAGGTCTGGGAGGCTGATCTTGATGAGAATGAGCTTTCAGAGGAGCTGTCAAAGTATCTTGTAAACAAGAATGAGGCAAAGCCACTTGCATCAGAGATCTTATCTTTAAAGACAATTCTTGCAAGATCACCTGTAGGCCCTGTAGGTCGTGAGACCCTTTTAGAGCTGATGCCTAAGGTCATCTTTTTACTTGCAAAAGAAGAGCAGTCATCAACTCTGTTTAAGAGAGTGGCAGGCCTAATTGAAAGGGTTGCTCTTCGTACCCCATATATGCAGCTTCTTCGTGACAATAATGATGTTTTAGAGCGTTTTATCAAGCTTCTAAAAGAGAATCATTTTGCATCCGAGCTAATCACCTCTCACCCAATCCTATTAGATGAGCTGTTCATCCCTCAGTATTTTGATGCACCTCCATCTGAAGATGAATTCTTCTTCATGCTGCAGGAGCGCCTGTTACGTATTGAGCCAGATGATCTTGAAGTTATTATGGAAGAGCTGCGTCTTTTCAAAAAGATCATGATCTTTAGAATTGCACTCTCTGATAAGGCAGGACGTCTTCCTTTAATGAAGATCTCAGATGCCTTAACTTTCTTAGCTCAGGCTTTAGTACGGGAACTTCTAATCATAGCCTGGCAGCAGAATGAAAAGAAATACGGTGTACCAAAAGGCAGAAGCGCCTCCGATC
>JAAYPN010000107.1 GCA_012519775.1 Aeromonadales bacterium
TACATATAAGCTTCATAGTTACCACTTGAGGTGCCAGGTACCTTAGCTCCCTTTACATAGTACTTGCTGTTAAATTCATCGGAATCACTTCTGTAATAGTTATCCTTAAACTTCTGCTCCTTCAACTCACGTTGCTCCTGTGGTGTCAAAGTTTTAGCGTAGTTAGAGGTAGATGTGGTACCATTTACAATCAGAGGCATATTAGAGGTTGTCTTTTTTTCTGTTACTGTACGTTTTACACCGGTGTCAGTAATTTTGCCGTTTCCTTTAACAGTGCTAGGCTCATACAAATATGAGGTTACACCATTGATGGCACAATCCTTTTTACCTGTTCTATAGCAGTAAGGAAGTCTCTCATAAGGAATAAAGCCTGTAGTTGAACCAACAACAGTTGATGTCTGCATATTGATAACACGGCCTACAACCACGATACCCTTATCGTTTCTGGTTAAAGTGCCTGCAACAATATGTCTTACCATAGCCTGACGGGCAACTTTCTTCCAATTACGGGAGAACACCATCTCACCGTCTTTGGTAACAGAAATTGCACCTGTTAACTTATATTCAAATACGCTGATGCCACGTCTGTCCAGTTCGTGCACGAACATTTCTGCCATTGAACGTCCAAGATAACCTGCATATTCATAAGTATCAGTATCGACAAAAGAGGTAACGGCAACTTTTGGGAAAGTCGAATATTTGACTGCATTGCCATCTTCATCTATATAAGTTTTCACCTGACTATCATCTTTAGCGATATCTGCCTGCATAGTCTTATACAAGGTATCAGACATTGCTGATACAATCTTGCTGATTTCCATACCTGGTTTGCTATAAACATCATCATTAGCTGCAACTACAGTACTTGTTGGAGCAACCTTGCCATCTGGGGCAGGATTTGCCGAACAACCTGCAAGAGCAAATGTTATTGCAAGGGTTAGCACTTTTATAATATTTCTCTCCATCCTGACCTTCTTTTGTTTGTATAATTAAAACATTGTCTACATGAATTATGCGTTAAATATTTAACGTTTTTTCTTAACTTGGTGTAATTTATGCAAATTCAATGCCAAGAGACAATTTTCATCATGGTTACTTTTGATTAAGACATCTGCAATTAATCAAAATTAACCTCCACCATTTATATAAGGTGAATTATGATAAAACGTATTATTGTAAAGTATATTACACCACTTGCCATTGTTCTATGCTCGCTAAACGCACAGGCAAGATGGGTTACTGCAACTGGTGTTGGCAATGATCAGAATGAAGCTGTAAACGATGCATTAGAGAATGTAATGATGCAGGTAGGTGCCGACGTTAAACTTGTTCAGGAATATAAAAACGGAGTTCTGCAAAATGACAGCTTCCAGATGAAGGCAAAAGATCCTATTAAAAAGGTCCAGATTTTAGAAGCTCAGGCTACCGCCCAGAAAGTGACAGTAACTATCAAAGCTTTTATCATGGACAATCAGGTAACTAAAAGATGCTCAACTAGCTCTATCCGGAAAACACTGGTTCCTGTCGGTTTCAAATTTGTAGACTCTCAGGCATATCAAAGCTCCATGGGTATTGAGAATATTCCAAAAGAACTTGATAAACTTATTTTTGACAAGATTAACTCCAGTCCAAAATTTGTCACCAAATCTATTGTTAACGCTAATATCATTAACAATAACGGTAAATATGTAGATGACAATTTTAAAATGAATAATCTTCAGGCAATTGCAAGCAGATCAAATGCCCAGTATGTAATTGTAGGTACAATAAACTCTCTTGCTTTATCTGAGGTTGGTAATAACTTTTTAACTAAAATGATTTACTACCCTACCAGAAGCATTAACTTTGATGTTGATGTTTATGACACTCTAAATCAGACTCAAATCTTCCATCAGAATTACCAGGCAGAAACAGACTGGCTGTTCAAACAGGATGAGTATATCGATATCAGATCTGACAGATTTACAGGTTCAGACTATGGCCAAAGACTTCATTCTTTAGCTGCAAGAGCTGCTAAGGATGTAATTTATGAGCTTGAATGCAAAAAGGTTTATGCCCGTGTTATCGATATCGATGGAGATGATTTAATCATTAACATCGGCTCAGACAGCAGATTGAATATAGGACAGGTTTTCAGCCTGATTCAGCGCTCTGCAGAACTTGGCAATCAGGGCGATCAGTACGACGTTTATGAGAATACTCAAGGCAAGTATAAGGTAACTGCTGTATACCCTCATTCTGCAAAAATTCACCCAGTAGATCTTAACAATAACACCTTAAATGTAAACTCAGGTGATCTTGTAAGCATCGAATAATCAAATGCCGGTATTGTTTATACATTAGATGTTGATATAATGCCGGTTAATCCTTTTGTTTCTGTAGCTCAGTTGGATAGAGCGTTCGCCTCCTAAGCGAAAGGTCGGCAGTTCGATTCTGCCCAGGAACGCCACTAAAGGCATTCTTACTCAATTCTCAACCACATCTATAATACGTCACCTGCCTTTGCCTTGCTTACAGCTACAGATGTGTCTTGATTTAATATTGCACTTTCATTCCTAAATTTTGTGATTTTCCATACTTTTTAGTAATGATATTGCTAACTCAGCGATAAAATATTCATTCCTAAATTATGTGAATTTCCACATTTTCTGGTAATCGAATATTAAACGCTGCAGATAATCGAATTTTTAGAGATAAACAAATTGGATATGAAAAATCAAATGTTTTGATTCTAAATGAAATGATCTTCTAATTGTGCCTTTTATCAGAATTAAACCGAAAGCTTCTTTTAAAATCATCGGCTTAATTCTGACTTTAAATGAATTTAAATCATCAGACTAGATGAGATCTGAATGGCGCTCTTTTTTACCTTATCTACAATTCCTGAAAGTTTATCAGATGAGAATTTGGTAATTGTGCCAGACACCGAGATTGCGCCCATTAAATGGCTATCTAAATCAAATACCGGCACTGCTACACACCTGATCTCTAATGAGCCCTCGCCGTTATCATAGGCAAATCCTCGATTATGAATTGAGGCAAGCTCCTTACGTAAGGCCTGAGGAGTTGCAATAGAATTTGCTGTAGCCAGTGTATAATCAAGTGTAGTAATAAGCTTTTCTCTTAGTGTACTTTCCTGATAAGCAAGCAGACACTTGCCTAAAGCAGAATGTACTAAGGAAACCTCTGAACCTTCACGTGATAAGACTCTCATTCCGGTAAGATGACTGGTTCTTTTAACCACATAAAAAGCTTTTTCATCATCCATAATACCAAAGTGAGCTACAAGACAATCTACGTTCTCTATTAACTTTTCTAAAAATGGAGTAATAATTTCCTTTAAATCCAGCCCCTCTGAAGCGGAATTACCTAAAGATACCAGCTTCATCCACAACTGCACGGTTTTATCTGAATTCTGTCTTATCAACCTTAGCTTAATCATGTCATCAACAAGGACATAAACAGAACTTCTTGGTAAAGAAGTTAAATTGATAAGTTCTGAAATGGTACATCTGCGATTCTTCTGAAGAACTTCTAAAATACGCAAAGCGCGCTCTAAAGCAGGAACTCTAATATTACCAGTCATACAATATCACTCTTTTGAAGATTATGCTTTTTCTAGTATTGTAGACGATTTAAGAATTTTATAAAGACATTATTTGAGCAGAATTTAAAACTCTGCTCAAATAAAAAGAGAATTAACCAGGGATAATCATGCCAAGTTCGCGCATCTTGGCAATCTTGTAACGAAGGGTTCTTGGACTAATGCCAAGTTTTGTGGCTACTTCCTGACGGGCCCCGCGATACTCAATTAAAGCATCTAAAATAATCTGATATTCCTGCTGCTTTAATTCACCTCCAAGAGCCTGAGGGATCTTCTGCTTTCTGACTGCACTTTCACCACTTAATGGAGAATCATTGTCAACTTCTTCCTGTAAAGGTTCTATCTGAGGTTCAACTCCGTCAAAGTCAAAGCCCTGTGACTGAATAGCTTCCTCAAGGCCTGACTCATCTAAAATTATGCACTTGTCATCTACTAAACCTGTATTTGCAAGAATAAGAGCTCGCTGCATTACATTATCAAGTTCACGTACGTTACCTGGCCATGAGTAATTGTTAAGTTTTGCAATTGCGCTTTTTGTAAGCTCAGGTATTGCAAGCTGAGAGTCGGATGCATGCTTTGATAAAAGGAACTTTGCAATCGGAATAATATCTTTTGGTCTCTTGCACAAAGGTAACCAGCGTAATGGGAAAACGTTTAAACGGTAATACAAGTCCTCACGGAACTTCTTTTGAGCTACAGCTTCTTTTAAATCACGATTTGATGTTGCAATTACGCGTACATCAAGAGAAATTGTCTTTCTTGAACCTAGTCTTTCAACTTCTTTTTCCTGAAGAACACGTAAAAGTTTTGCCTGCAACCCTAAATCCATCTCGGTGATTTCATCTAATAAAATGGTACCACCCTGAGCCTGCTCAAACTTGCCAGGACAAGCCTGCACTGCGCCTGTAAATGCGCCTTTTTCATAACCGAATAATGTTGATTCAAGCATTGAGTCAGGAATTGCAGCGCAGTTTATTGCTACAAAAGGACCTGATGCTCGATTTGATTTGTCGTGCACATAACGTGATAAAACTTCCTTACCTGATCCAGATGGACCTGTAATCATCACTGTAGCATCAGTTGCAGCCACTTTTGCTGCAAGAGACAGTAATTCAGCTGTAGATTGATCAGCGTAAATAGGCTCACCACGTACTGATTTGCTTACTGGAACGTATCTTGAAACCTGATTTAATAAAACCTCAGGAGCAAATGGCTTTGCAAGATAATCAATAGCGCCATCGCGCATTGCTCTTACTGCACCATTGATGTTAGCGTAAGCTGTCATTAACAGTACAGGAAGCTGTGGGAACTTGTCGTGAATAGAGTTTAAAAGTGTATGGCCATCCATTCCGCCCATCTGAATGTCAGAGATAACCATATCAACCTTCTGCTTCGATAGGATTTCTAGAGCCTGTTCTCCACCGTCAGCCTCAAGACAGACATAACCGGTTAACATCAATGTATCTACAATTGCCTCTCGCAATTGACTATCATCATCTACAATCAGAATTTGACTATTGCTCATACCTATCCTTTTTATTATTTAAGCAACTGATTCTCGTTCCATTTGAGGAATACTTGTTGAAGGTTCTAAAACACCTTCATACTTAGGCAGGATCATGGTAAATACTGTTTCTTTTTCATCTGAGGTCAATTTAATGTCACCCTGATGTACCTTAGCAACAGCAGCTACTACAGCTAATCCTAAACCTGTACCATTACTCTTGGTAGTAAAGAAAGGCTCAAAAATATTTCTGCATGTTTCTTTACTAATCATAGGACCATCGTTCTTAACGCTGATCATAACATTCTTAGCATCTGATACCAGTTCAATCATAACGTTTTTTGCACCAGCTTCAATGGCATTTGTCACTAAATTGGTAATTGCTCCGTTTAATGCTGTTACATTGCCTAATAATGCCATAGGGCGAGGACCAATGTTAGACTTTAAATTAGCGCCTGATCTCTGTACAACTGAAGCTACTGAGTTTGTAACACCTTCAACGATATCCACAGCATCAAGCAATTTAACACTCTGCTCTCCAGAACGAGCATACATTAGAATATCGCTTACCTGTGACTCTAAAGCTTCTAATCTGCCCATTAACTTCTTCTGGAAGATGGTTCTGCTAGCAAGTGGTAACTTTACATTGCCTAAATTTGCTGCGTATAAAATTGCAGCTGACAAAGGAGTTCTAATCTGGTGAGCTAAAGATGCTGCCATACGACCTAATGAGCTTAAACGTTCCATATGGTTCAGCTTGTCTGTAAGTTCACGTGTCTGAGTCTGATCAGTCATCTGAACTAGCTGACCATGTGATAAAGGTTTTGTAGATACCTGAAGTCTCTTACCGTCAACAGTAGAGATCTCTTGGCCATCATCCTTGCGAGGAGCGAAAACTTCACCGATTACCTTATACCAGATACGACCTTCTAAAGTATCCACATTAAGCATTTTTAAAGCTGAGTCGTTAGCTTTTCTGATAATGCCTCTTTCATCTAATACGATGATTGCAGATGGTTCTTTCTCGAAAATCTCTTTGTATAATTCTAGCTCATTATTAGAAGTTGTCATAAGTCACCTCACTTTGTATAAGATAACTTAATCAATATTCGTGCCACATTTATTTTTTATTATTTATCAATAAGTTATTTTAATGATAAATAACATCGCCAAAATAATGGCATTAGAAAGTGTCTTTTACACTCAAAATGGAAGGATTTTTACCGCATACAGCACAATTGTCATTTTTTAATGGCAGTTTCATGACTTTAACCTGCATACCAAGAGCTTCTACAGTTAGTAATCTGCCAATTAATAGCTCTCCAATTCCTAGAAGGTATTTTACGCACTCTAAAACCTGGAAATTACCGATAATTCCCGGCAACGGACCAAAGACTCCCACCTGCTTACTTGTAGGGACACTACCTGGTTTTGGGATCTTCTCAAAAACACAGCGGTAACATGGACCTTTACCTGGAACATAAGTCATAACCTGACCTTTAAAATGAACCACTGCTCCATGTGAAAAAGGTTTCTTTGCAAGAACACAGGCATCGTTAATTAAAAACTTACTCTCAAAATTATCTGTGCAGTCGATAATAAAATCGTAATCTTTAATTAAATCCATAATATTGTCTTTAGTTACAAAGGAATTATAAGTAATCACTTGAACGTCAGGATTTAATGCGTTAATAGTGTTTTTTGCAGACTCTGTCTTTAAAACACCTACATCCTTTGTCTGATGAATAACCTGTCTTTGCAGATTTGAATAATCCACAACATCATCATCAACAACACCAATAGTGCCGATTCCTGCTGCTGCAAGATACATAAGTACAGGTGATCCTAAACCGCCTGTTCCAATTACCATAACCTTTGATTGCAGTAATTTTTTCTGGCCTTCAATACCCATCTCTTTTAAAGTTATATGTCTAGAGTACCTTTCTAGTTGCTCTTTATTTAATTCCATATCTCCACCTAAAGTTTCTCTTTAAGTTAATAACCTTGTACAATCCATAATGTTAACAGATATAACTTGAATTGTATCATCCAAAATAGACACAAAAGCCCGCACTAGGCGGGCTTTATTTTCATGAGGACTTTAGATTAGCCTACGAATACGCGTGCATTTCTAAATAGTCTTACCCATGGGCTATCCTCGCCCCAGTTATCAGGGTGGTATGAGTTGGATACTGTTCTCATTACACGCTCTGGATGTGGCATCAGGATAGTGAAACGACCGTCGCTGTTGGTTACAGAAGTGATACCGTTTGGTGAACCATTAGGATTTAATGGATACTGCTCGGTAACCTTACCATCGTGATCAATATAGCGAACTGCAATCTGACCAGACTTCTCTAATGCAGCTAAGTGCTCTGCATTCTTGAACTCTGCGCGACCTTCACCGTGAGATACAACGATTGGTAACTTAGAACCTTCCATACCTGCAAATAGAACTGATGGACTCTTCTGGATTTCTACTTCAACAAAACGTGCTTCAAAACGCTCTGATAAATTGGTTACGAAACGTGGCCAGTTATCAGCACCAGGGATCAGAGATGATAATGTTGACATCATCTGACAGCCGTTACATACGCCTAATGCGAAGGTGTCTTTACGGTTGAAGAACTTAGAGAACTCATCTGCTGCAACTGAGTTGAACAAAATTGACTTAGCCCAGCCCTCACCAGCACCTAAAACGTCACCGTATGAGAAACCACCACATGCTGCAAAGCCCTTGAAGTCGTCTAACTTAACTTTACCGGTTAACACATCTGACATGTGAACATCGATACAGTTAAAGCCTGCTCTGTTGAATGCTGCTGCCATTTCGCTCTGAGAGTTCACACCCTGCTCACGTAAAATTGCAATCTTTGGAGCAACACCCTTGCTGATGTAAGGAGCTGCAACATCCTCGTTGATATCAAATGTAAGATCAGCAAATAAGCCCTTATCATTTGATTCATCCTTAGCATCGAATTCCTGTTTTGCACATTGTGGGTTATCACGTAGTGACTGCATCTGATATGTGGTTTCAGCCCAGATCTTTCTGAAGTACTGACGTGGCTCATCAACAATAACATTGCCATCACGCTTGAAGACGATTCTGTCATCGCTGCGTAGTGAACCGATCTCAAAGATGCAGTTTGCTAGACCATGACCAGAAAGGATGTTCATGACAGTTTCAGCATCTTCACGCTTTACCTGTAATACAGCACCGATTTCCTCAGAGAATAGAACTGCTAAATCATCCTCACCTAGGTTGTCAATTGAAACCTGAACACCAGTGTGACCTGCAAAGGCCATTTCACAAACAGTAGTGAATAGACCACCGTCTGAAATATCGTGGTATGCAAGCAGTAAATCCTTACGGTTTAAGAACTGTACAGAATCGAACAGACCCTTTAGACGTACTGGATGATCAAGATCAGGACACTTGTCACCTAACTGACGATATACCTGAGCTAGTGCTGAACCGCCTAAACGGTTCTGTCTCTCACCTAAGGTTACATAGATTAAGGTTGAATCGCCCTTATCAGTACGTAACTGAGGAGTTAGAGTCTTTCTGATATCCTCTACGCGTGCAAATGAAGAAATGATTAGAGACATAGGAGCAGTTACAGTCTTCTGCTTGCCATTCTCTTCCCATGTGGTCTTCATTGACATTGAATCTTTACCAACTGGAACAGTAATACCAAGTTCAGGGCAAATCTCCATACCAACAGTCTTAACTGCCTCGAATAGACCAGCATCCTCACCAGGATGACCGTTTGGAGCCATCCAGTTTGCTGATAACTTAACGCGCTTTAACTCGCCGATATCAGCTGCTGCAATGTTGGTTACAGCCTCAGCTACAGCAAGACGTGCTGAAGCACCGTGATTTAATAATGCTACAGGAGTTCTCTCGCCAACAGCACCTGCCTCACCATGATAGGTATCATATGAAGCTGCAGTCACTGCAACGTCAGCTACAGGAACCTGCCATGGACCTACCATCTGATCTCGTGCAACCATACCGGTAACAGATCTGTCGCCGATGGTGATTAAGAAGGTCTTTTCAGCAACTGTAGGTAAACGTAGAACGCGCTCTGCTGCTTCCTTAACGCTTACACCCTCAAGATTTAGAGCAGGTGATTCCTGCTTTAAGGTCTTAACAACCTTGTGCATACGTGGAGGTTTGCCTAGTAATACATCTAATGGAAGATCGATAGGCTTGTTACCAAAATATGTATCCTCAAGAACTACGCGACGCTCTTTAGTTGCCTCACCGATTACTGCATACTGAGCTCTCTCACGCTTACAGAATGACTCGAATAAATCAAACTTGTCTGCTGCAACAGCAAGAACATAACGCTCCTGTGATTCGTTACACCAGATCTGTAAAGGAGACATGCCTGGCTCATCGTTAGGGATCTTACGAAGATCGAAACGACCGCCTACGCCACCGTCAGATACAAGCTCAGGCATAGCATTTGACAGACCACCAGCACCAACGTCGTGGATGAACATGATTGGGTTGTTATCACCTAATTCCCAACATGCATCGATAACTTCCTGGCAGCGACGCTGCATCTCTGGGTTACCACGCTGTACTGATGCAAAGTCTAGATCTTCTGATGAAGCACCTGAGTTCATTGATGATGCAGCACCACCACCTAAACCGATGTTCATTGCAGGACCGCCTAAAACAATAAGCTTTGCACCTGGCTCGATGTGATCTTTAATGATGTGCTCACGACGGATGTTACCCCAGCCACCAGCTAACATAATTGGCTTGTGGTAACCGCGAACCTCACGACCGTTGAAAGAGGTAACCTCTTCTTCGTATGTTCTAAAGTAACCGCAAAGATTTGGACGACCGAACTCATTGTTGAAGCTTGCACCACCTAATGGGCCGTCAATCATAATCTGTAGAGCAGAAGCTAAACGACCAGGCTTGCCAAAGTCGTGCTCCCAAGGCTGAACTGCACCAGGAATACGTAGGTTTGATACGCTAAAGCCACTGATACCAGCTTTTGGCTTTGAACCAACACCTGTTGCACCCTCATCACGGATTTCGCCGCCAGAACCAGTTGCAGCACCAGGAAATGGAGAAATTGCTGTTGGGTGGTTGTGAGTCTCAACCTTCATTAGGATAGGCATATCCTCTTCGTGGTATGCCCACTCGTGATTTGGATTAGGGAAGAATCTGCCAGCCTTTGAACCTTCCATTACAGCTGCATTATCTTTGTATGCTGATAATACATAATCGCCGTTTGTGGTGAAGGTGTTACGGATCATGCCAAACAGTGACTTGTCCTTCATCTCTCCATCGATATTCCAATCTGCGTTGAATACCTTGTGACGGCAGTGCTCTGAGTTCATCTGAGCGAACATGTAAAGTTCGATATCGGTAGGATCACGACCAATACCCTTGAAGCTTTCTAGTAAGTACTCCATCTCAGGCTCTGAAAGAGCTAAACCTAATTCTACGTTAGCTACCTTTAATGCTTCTATACCACCTGTGGTTAAAGCTACAGTCTTGTATGGCTTTGGAGTCTGCTTTTCAAATAAGGCTGCACCATCTTCTAATGAGAATAAAACATTCTCCATCATGCGATCGTGAATTAAAGCGCAAACCTTCTGCTTTTCATCTTCTGTAAATTTAGCGCCGTCTTTTACGATGTAGTAAGCTACGCCACGCTCAATTCTTAAAATCTTGGTTAAACCGCAGTTTTTAGCGATATCAGTTGCCTTTGAAGCCCAAGGAGAAATTGTTCCTACACGAGGAATTACAAAGAACAACTCGCCTTCATCCTTAGTCTCAGCTTTTGAAGGACCGTAGCTTAAGATCTTCTTTAAAACTGACTGTTCATCTGAAGTTAAAGCCTCTTTTGTATCTACTAAATGTACAAAATGGGTGCTAATTGAACTTACCTTGATGCCTTCATTTCCTAAAGCTTTTGTGATTTTATCCAATCTAAAAGTGGAAACGGCTGGAGAACCTAGAATGATATCCATCAGAATTGTTCCTGTATAATCTAACTGATATGTAATGTAATCAATTTTTATCCATTAAAATACGATAAAAATTCGGGTGCTATTTTAGCACAGAGTTGACAATTATTTGCATTTGTATAGCTTTTGGGCATGAATATTATCCTTAAATTTTTCAGAAAAGTTTATTTTCAAAAATTGCATAATCTATTAACTTCTTATAAAAAATATGAGTTACTTTTTAACCTGTTTCTATAGTCTGTGAAAGATAAGCAGTTATTCTCATAAAGCTCAATCCTTTATGCAAAAAGTTGCTATAATATCGATGTCGGAGGGTCCAAATTGAAAAAATCAACTCGCTTAACTCATAATACTACTGCAAGCAGACGTTCTCGAATTCGTCTGCAGTACATCAAGAACGCCCGCGCTCGTCGCCAGGCACGCCATGAAGTTTTCTTTATCCAGGAAAAGTCAGACTCATAAATTTCGGCACTCTTCTTGCATATATTATAAAAATACCTGTAAGTGGCAAATTAATGCCGTTTATAGAAAGGTTTTAATAGCAAGGAGAGATATATGTACGGCCGTAACCTAAAAGCCTACCAAAAGACTAATGTCACTGCTGAGATATCGGTAGCTGATCCTTATTACGTAACCAAGTTACTCTACCAGGGCCTGTTTGAGCGTTTAGCTCAAGCAAAAGGTGCCATTGAACGTGGAGATCTGGCTTTAAAATCTAAAAAACTATCCTCTGCAACTGCAATTTTAGAAATTCTTAGGAGCACACTCGACTTTTCGAAAAGTCAGACTATAGCTCAAAGTCTTTTTGACTTATACTCATACATGATTGATCAGGTGGCAGATGCTTCTATCAGTTTAATCACGCAGCCTCTTGATAACGCACTACGAGCTCTTATGCCAATCAAAAAAGCCTGGGATTCAATTCCTGTAGAAGCTCAGAGAGAGGCAAGTGCAATGCGTACACAGGAACAACTAGATATTGATTTAAGTCATGACGCCCATATGGCGCATGGAGCAATTTAAAGGTATTTCTATGCAATTAGACGAAATCATAAGAAAAATCACCGAAGCAGAAAATGCTTTATCTCATGAATTATCAAGAGACGATTTAGGTTTATCGCAGGATTACTCGGAAATTGCACAGAATTATTTAAAAGAACTCGTCGCTCTAAAGGATTCTCTTCAGGGCGATGAGCTAATCAAAGCTCAGGAATTTGCCAAAGCCTATGCCGAGCACATCAAATCTCAGGTAAAGTTCCTGGCTCAAAAACGCGAAGAAGTAGGCCTGCAATACAGAAACGTACGTGGCAAGCACGTGGTGAGTAACAAGTACGTGCAATTCAAATACGATTCACCTGTAAAAACTAACAATATCGATAAGGCTTAGCTATGACTTCTACAAACACAACAAAGAACCTAATTACCGATGAGAGTGCTCTTGACACACTTGCCTCAAAAATAGGTGGACTTGACGAAAAGGATTTTGCTCAAATCAATGAACTTTCCGAACTGCAAAAGCAGATGAGCGATTTTCTGATTGAACGATTCCAGAACAATATCGAAGCCTTTAAAAAGTACATGCCGAATATTGCCAAGACCTTTGCGCACTATACGCCAAAGAAAACTATGGAATTCTTCTGCATGCCAAATGGCATTCCTAATCTTATCTTCATCGAAAACAACGATATTCTTTATAAGACTTTTGATCCTTTTGCGCTTTGCAAAGCACAGGTTGACAGTATTTTAAATAAAGACTGTATTCTGCAGACTCACTACAACCATGAGTATGATCCATACGGTCAGATCCACTTTAAGTACTTAAATCAGGTCGTCTGTATCGATGAGTCTTTCAAAAGAGACAGCTCTCTTAGTGCAGCTCAGTTAGGATCAATTGCAAACTGCGTAATGGTAGGCATTGGTTTAGGTTATCAGCTTGCAAATCTTTATGAAAAGATTGAAATTGCCAATCTGATTATCGTAGAGCCAAATCTTGATATGTTCTTTGCCTCATTACATGCTTTTGACTGGGCAAATCTACTTGCATTCTTATTTGAAAATAACTATGGCATCCATCTGATGCTAGGTCAGAAGCCAGAACAGTTCTACCTTGATATGGAATCATTCTATACAACACATGGCAGATTCCTGAGCGGCACCTGGCTAGGTTATGTGCACTATTCTTCAAAAGAAATCAAAGATATCTGCGATATTCTTATGAAGGATTTCAATACTGTGCACTCCGCTTTAGGTTTCTTTGATGATCACCTGTTTGGTACTAGCCACGCATGTAACGCTATCTTAAATAAGAAAGCATTTGTGCAGCGTGAGCCTCAGATGCTAAACAAGTTTAAAAATGTTCCTGTATTTGTTATAGGTTCAGGTCCATCTTTAGATCACGATATTCCTTTTATCCGAAAGAATCAGGATAAGGCAATTATCATTGCCTGCGGTACAGCTGTAGATACTCTATACCACGCAGGTATAAAACCTGATATCTATGCATGTACCGAAAGAACACCTCAAATCAGAGATGCTCTTGATGTAATCCCTGATAAGAATTTCTTTGATGACATCATCCTGATGTCAGGTGATGTGGTTCATCCAAGAACAACTGAGTTATTTAAACACACAGCAATTTTCGGTAAGCCAGACGAACCATTCTATTTATATGCAGCTGCTCACTTTAGTGAGATAAAGGCGGTGCAACCTGTACAGCTTATGAACCCATTTGTAGGTAACATGGGTGTGTCAGGTGCAATTTATTTAGGGTTTGAGAATTTATTCTTCTTCGGTCTTGATAACGGTAAGATGGTGGGTACAAACAACATCCACTCTGTTTACACCTCACTATATACCAACTGCAATAAGGAACTGGCAGGACACGGAAACTACAAGACAGGTAAGCTTGTAGAAGGTAACTTTGGCGGTCAGTGCGAGACTAACTACTTCTTTAACCTATCCTGCAGAAACATGGACTTCGTAATCGAGCAGGCGACTCTTAAGAATAAAAACTTAAAGTGCACAAACTGCTCTAACGGCTCTAAGATCCCTCATGCAAAACCAGTTCATTCAGAAGATCTAAATTTTGAAAAACTCAAAAATGTTGATAAAGACGCTTTTAAAGACTTCATGTATAACAAGAAGACCAAAGTGCTTGAGACTATTGATGAGGAAAAACTACAGACCATCTTCATGCCTGACGCCTTTAATAAGGTTGTAGATTACATCAGTTCAGAACTTGCAAAACCTGTAACAACCCGTGTTGAGGGAATTCAGGTATTAGAATCTGTATCTGAGAAACTCGCCTTCTTCAAGAAGAGTCCTGATACCTATTACTATGCTGATGCTGTTGAGGGTTCTTTACAGACCATCTTTATCATGGCCTCACGTATTTTATACAATACTAGCGATGTGGAAGAATGTATTGCCCATTACAATAAGATCATAGCAGTATGCCTAGACTTCCTTGATGAGTCTAAGTCACTCTTCAAGCATATCCCAGATTATGTAATGTGGGATCATAAGAAGTACCATCCAAATGGTGTTGTAGGTATCGATTACCCTTCAACTAAGGCAACTCCATTCCCTAAGTATGCTACTGTTAAGAGTATAGATTTTGATGATCCACAAAAGGTCTTTGAAAAGAGATATGAGTAAGAGAGCATAATGCTCTTTTGATGCTTTAGTGCAAAAAGCCTGATTTAAAATCAGGCTTTTATGTTTATATAGAAATTAGATTACTTCTTTTTAGGAGCCTTTTTTGCACCTAATTTAGAATCATCCTTTTTCTTAGGACGCTTTGACAGTACTAAACCAGTACCATCCTTTCTAGCCTGAGCAATTGCTTTACGCTCTTCTTTATTTTGGCTGCTTGCTGATTTTGCCCTCATTCTCTCATTAGCCTTCTGACGTCTTTCAGCTCTCATCTGAGACTGAGTCTGACGCTTCTGAGCTGGCTTCTCATCAGCAAATGGATTCTCACCTTCCTTAAAGTCGATAATTACAGGTGACCCCATGATGTTTAAAGATTTACGGTAGCAATTGATAATGTATCTCTTATAGGCATCTGGTACTTTTGATACCTTGTTGCCGTGAATAATGATACGTGGAGGATTGTAACCACCTGCGTGAGCAAACTTAAGCTTAATACGTCTGCCACCTGAAATTGGTGGTTCGTGCTCTTCAACTGCTGCTCTTAGAATTCTGTTTAATAATGATGCGCTGTGACGAGTGGTAGCACTTGCATAAGCCTCATCAATTGAATCAAACAGGTTACCAACACCAGTGCCATGCAGAGCAGAGATAAAGTGTACTCTAGCAAAGTCCACGAAACCCAGACGGGCATTTAACTCAAGCTTAATCTCATCTTTTACTGAAACATCAAGTCCGTCCCACTTGTTAACAGCAATAACAAGAGATCTGCCTGACTCAAGAATGAAGCCAAGAAGTGACAGATCCTGATCGGTTACATGTGATCTTGCATCGATAACAAGTAATGCCACGTTACAGTCTTCAATTGCCTTTAAAGTCTTAACAATTGAGAATTTCTCGATTGCTTCACTAACCTTACGGCGCTTGCGAACACCTGCTGTATCAATAACGATATATTTCTTATCGCCACGCTCTAATGGAATATAGATTGAATCACGGGTAGTACCAGGATGATCTGCTACAATCACACGCTCTTCACCTAATAATTTGTTGGTTAATGTAGATTTACCTACGTTTGGCTTACCAACAATTGCAAGCTTGATTGGTAAATCGGCAAATGGAACATTACGGCTGTCTTCGCCCTTATTGTCCACATCTTCGCCCTTTTGACGTGCACGAGCTTTTTCCTTGTGCTCATACCAGTCAAAGCCTCCGCCTACCATGTCAACAGGAACGTTCTCTAAGAACTGATAGCCCTCTTCCCATTGAGCAAGCTCTTCTTCATGAGCGATTCTTTCGCGCTCTTCAAGCTCTTCTACAGATAAATCGCAATCTAGAGGACCTTCCTCACGAAGTAATGGAGCAATAACGTCTTCTAAAACGTTGTTAACACCACGACCATGAACGATAGCTGTAGGATAAACCTCACCTAAACCTAGTGCATAGAATTCAGCACCAGCAGTTTCTGGATCAAGGCCATCCACCTTATTTGCAATAACGGCGCACTTTTTACCAGCACGACGAATATAATCTGCTACATGATAGTCGCCAGGTAAAATACCTGCTCTTGCGTCTAACATGAATAAAACCAGGTCACACTCATCAATAGCCAGAAGTGCCTGATTGGTCATTCTTGAGGTAACTTCCTCAGGCTGGTTGGTTGCATCCTCTGCAATACCGCCAGTATCGATAATTACGAACTCGCGACCTTCATATAAGGCGCGGCCATACTTTCTATCTCGAGTCAGTCCAGGGAAATCTGCAACAAGTGCATCTCTAGTCTTAGTAAGTCTATTGAAGAAAGTAGATTTACCAACGTTAGGGCAACCTACTAATGCAACAACTTTCATTTAATATCCTTGTAAGATTGGCTTACTATTAACACGCAAAGGGGATCACTCCCCCTTTGCTTAATTAAAAATTAGAAAGATCATGCCGTTTCACAACGGTATTACTCTGAATCTTCCTCGACGAACTCTACATCGTTGTCTGATTTAACACCAGCTTCAGGCATTACACCGAAACCGGATAATTGTTCACGTTTTTGTTTCTCGTACTCAGCAACGCGCTTTTCGTACTCAGCTTTCTGACGCTGGTACTCACGATATTGAGCTTCCATCTGTCTTTGATGAGCTTCGATTTGAGCTACAATCTGACGAGCCTGTGCACGACGTTTCTCTAAATCTTCTTTGGTTACACCGCCTGCTGATAATGGAGACATAGCGTTTGCTGCAACTAAAGCTGCAGTATTGCCTATTACAAGCTCTAAATCAGTAAAGCGTTTCTTTGGCATTACGATGTTTGCCGGATCGTAGCAAAGAACCTCAACAGCACCTGATGAGCAGTAAACAACAATACAGTTACCTGCAACAATAGGTGCTACATAGATTGGATCGCTACCAGAGATCTCAACCTTTGATTCAATCTGACCATTGTTCAGGTTAATGAAATAAATATATCCTTCAAGATCACCTACAACTGCATAATTACCGTAGATTGCAGGAGAAGTTACGTTTCTGTAACGTAACTGAGAATTGGCCCAAAGCTCAATGTTGTCACTACGTCTTACGCAATATACTGTGCCGTTATCACCTGTGATCACAAAGAAATTGTCATCATAGGCAATATCTTTTGAAGAATAGTAGGCTAGTCTACCTACAATTGCAGATTTTTCAAGTGAATATTTTACAAAACCTGCATTATATGCGGTTGAGTAAATGCTGTCACCTAATAATAAAGGTGTTGATGAAACATCTGAAATTCTGTCTAGATCAGAGCTTCCGTTATTCTGACCTATAACAACCTGATTTAAAATAAGACCGTCGTTCTGACTGATAAACATCATACGGCCGCTTACAGTACCTAACACAACCATCTCGTCACCTACGGCAATTGGCTTTGCCTGTGAACGTAAGTGAAGTGTTGATACGTTATCGCCTGATGTCCACAATACTTTCTTGTTTACTAAATCAAGGGCGTTTAATTTACCGGTAGAATCAAGTACGAACAACTTGTCACCACTTGCATTAAAGCATGGAGGAGTTAAAACCTCCTGACCTAGATACTGCTTGTAGTAAATGCTGCCGTCTTTTTTGTTTAAAACGTACAGGTAACCATTTTCTGAACCTACAGCCACAAAATGATCACTTGCACTCATACCGCCGTTTAAACGGGCTGAACGCTTGTTATCGTTTTCTTTTTCATCTGAAAGATCAATTTTCCAGATGCTATCACCGTTCGTGGCATCAAATGCATAAACTTTTCCTTTACGGCCTGCAATGTATAAGTTATTGCCACTGATGCAAGGTACAAGCTGTGAGTAGAATCCTTTAGTACCCTGAGTACTCTCTGACCACACTACATCTGGTACGAATACATCTTTTACCTCAGGTGACTCTACAGGCTCAAATAAATCCTTATTTGAGCTGCAGCCTTCAACTGAAAGCACAAGTGCGCTAACCATTACCAAGCCTAAAAGCTTCTTTTTAAACATAGATGCCACCTTATTATTTGCTATATAGCTTTATTATTTTTTTATTGAAGTTGCAGATGCTGCAATCTGCTCTTCTAGCTTCTGAGCTCTTTCAAAAGCAGCTGTGTCACCTTCTTTGATTAGGCTATCAGCCTTCATCTGTAAAATAGGATTGATAGAAATCTTCTGAGCTTCGCACTCGGCTAATGCTTTAGCATAAGCGTCGTGAGCTGCATCTTTATTTCCCTGCTGCAAATAAATATCGCCTAGCAATTCATTCTTCTCAATTGCATATGCACTTTGAGATAAATCGTTTAATGCCTTTACTGCTTCATCATATTTCTTATCCTGAGTAAGGATATGAGCCTTAACTAATACAGCATTAGGAGCTACAAGCTTACCGCCGTTTTCTGCTGCGAATGAAGCGGAGTCTAAAGCCTCTTCATACTTGCCTTCAGCGCATAATAACTGAGCTACATCTAATGATAATAATGAGCCATAGATGTCCTTGTGCTCTGCAATAAATGCCTTTGCCTCTTCTTTTCCTTCAGTAGGCTGTAGTACAAGCTTTGTCTGAATTGAAGACAACTTGTAGGCATATTCTTCAGCATTTGATAACTTGTAATCCTGGTAATAACGATAACCTACCATACCACCTACAGCAATTACGATACCAACTGCTAATGAAAGCCAATTGTCGTGCCACCATTTACGAACGACTTGCTCTCTCTCATGATCGTCTGTTAAAACATCCATCTTATAATTTCCTTTGAAAGTTTTAGCCTAAATTTTCTCTGATAACAGAAATTGCCTCATCAGTTGTATACTCTTTCTGCTCACTGTCCTTATCCATCATATTCTTGATGGTTACAGTGTTATTAGCAAGCTCTGACTCACCAATAATTACAGCAACACGAGCACCAAACTTATCAGCTTTCTTGAATTGTTTCTTAAAGTTACCACCACCGCAGTGAGTCATAACCTTAACTTCTGCTAGCTGTTCACGGATTATTTGTGATACTTCAAGCATACGAAGCTCACAGCCATCACCTGAACCTACTACATATACATCAACACTAGCCTTTGGCTTGATCTTGCCTAAAGTAGTTAATAAAAGTATCAGTCTTTCCATACCAAGTCCAAAGCCTACAGCTTTAGTTGGAGCGCCACCTAACTGCTCTACTAGAGAGTCATAACGGCCACCACCACATACAGTACCTTGAGCACCAAGTGCTGTAGTTACCCACTCGAATACGGTTAAATTGTAGTAATCAAGACCACGTACTAGTCTATCATTTAGAACGTACTTTATTCCAAGTTTATCTAGGAAGTTGCGAAGTCCCTCAAAATGAGCCTTGGTTTCTTCACCAAAATAGTCACTTAACTTAGGTGCTTGCTCTAATAATTTCTGAACAGTCTGATCTTTAGTATCTAAAACTCTCAAAGGGTTGGTGTGAGTTCTACGCTTTGAATCCTCATCAAGCTCCTCAAAGTGAGCTTCAAGGAATTTTACAAGATCAAGTTTGTAAGCTGCACGTTCCTGTGCTGAACCTAAAGAGTTAAGCTCTAAACGAAGCTCGTTTTCGATACCGAATTTTTTCCAGATGTTGTAGGTTAAAGCGATTAACTCTGCATCAATATCAGGACCATCTAAACCGAATACTTCAACACCAGTCTGATGGAACTGACGGTATCTGCCCTTTTGAGGACGCTCGTGACGGAACATAGGTCCCATGTACCATAGTCTCTGTTCCTGGTTATATACAAGATTATGTTCAAGACAGGAACGAACGCAACCTGCTGTACCCTCAGGACGGAGTGATAAATGATCACCTGATCTATCCTCAAAGCTGTACATTTCTTTTTCTACAACATCGGTTACCTCACCGATAGCTCTGCAGAAAAGATTTGTCTTTTCAACAATCGGCATACGTACTTCACTATAGCCGTAGCCTGATAAAGTACTACGCAACACGTTTTCGACCTGCTGCCATACAGAGGTATCTTCTGGCAGAAGATCATTCATACCTCTAATTGCCTGAACCATAAGTGCCATAATTAAATAATTTCCTACTTATTTTTTTACTTAACGCGACTACGTACGCGCTTTTCGATAATTTCTACTGCGTCTTTAGTGTCAAACTTGCCCATCAGCTGACCGCCTTCATAAATCATGCATTTGCCTTTTGCCGCACCGCAAACTGCAACATCAGCACGTAGTGCCTCACCAGGACCGTTTACCACACATCCCATTACTGCAACCTTAATAGGGTCACGAATGTCGGTTAAACGCTTTTCTAAAGCTGCTACAGTATTTACTACATCAATACCTTTTCTACCGCAGGTAGGACAAGCAACAATATCGACACCACGGGTTCTTAAATGCATGCTCTTTAAGATTGCCCAGCCAACTTTAATCTCTTCAACAGGATCAGCTGCAAGAGAAACTCTTAAAGTATCACCAATGCCCTGTTTTAAAAGCATAGAAATACCAATTGAGGATAAAACTGTACCGCCGGTCAGACCGCCTGCCTCAGTAATACCAAGGTGTAGTGGAGCATCAGTCTTTTTAGCAAGCTCTTCATACGCTGTCACACACAGATTCAACTCTGAGGCTTTTACAGAGAATGCATAATCAGAAAAGTTATGCTCATCTAAAGTAGCTGCTGCACGTAATGCGGCCTCTACCATGGCATCAGGGCATGGAGCGCCATACTTTTCTGTAAGATCCTTATCTAATGATCCTGCGTTTACGCCTACTCTGATTGGAAGACCATAGTCTTTAGCTGCCTGACATACAGCATCAATCTTTTCGCTAGAACCGATATTTCCTGGGTTAATTCTAAGTGCGCTTGCACCGTTCTTTGCACAGGCAATGGCGATTCTGTAATCAAAATGGATGTCACTAACAATCGGTACGTTTACACTTTTTACAATCTTTGCAAAAGCATCAACCGCATCAAGAGTTGGAACAGTTACTCTAACAATATCAGCGCCGGCATTCTCAAGTGCTTTAATCTGAGCTACGGTTGCCTCAACATCCATAGTATCAGTTGAAGTCATTGACTGTACTGAAATGGGAGCACCTCCACCAATCAGGACAGAACCTACTTTAATCTGACGGCTTTTGCGTCTTACTATCTCAGGAGCTTTCCATTCCATAATGTAAATCCTACTTTTGAGGTAAGGTAAAGGTTACCTGTTTTGCTGCAGGAGTTGCAACAGTTGTACCTAAATAGCTTACCCTGATCTTCTTTGTATCAGATGCGCTCACTTTAATTGGAGGAATACCTAAAACCTTTAGAGTCTGACCTGCTTTAAACTCGCCTGACTTTAATACTCTGCCGTTACCTGTTACCTCTAAGGATACGTCTTGTAAAACCTTAATGGTTACAGAGTTTAATGACTCAAAAGGATCTCGATTGCCAACTAATCTTACTGATGAGGAAATATCTCTTAATGAGTTTGATAATACTTCCTTTTTAACCTCTGCAGCAGGAGCTGCTGGCTTTGCAATCACCTGAGCCTGAACTGCATTCTGCGATGCAGTCTTAACAGGCTGTGCTGCAGCAGTTGCGCTGTTTTGCAAAGCACTCTTCTTTGAATTATCTTTAGACTGGGAATTTAAGATAACAGTCTTTAGAGGTGACTCCTCCTGAACAACAGGAGCCTCTTCTGGCAATGTCTTTGCCTGAACATTCTTTACCTGCTTTTGCTCAGCTTCTTTAGCCTTAACGTGTAAGGTCATATCAGAGTTTGTAGTAACTGGAGTTATATCAGGCTTGTTCTGAGAATAGATGATATCTGCTGTATTTAAAGCCTCTTCCTGCTCACGGGCAAGCTTGGTATTTAAATCTTCTTTTTCAACAGGAGAATCTTCAACAATTACTGTCTTCTTTTGAGAGTTTTGAGTATCAAGAGTCAGATTACCCTCATCATCAGAACTTGTCTGCACGGTATCCTGAATCTCAAGAGAGCCTGTGTTCTGCTTAGAGCCTGAGATGAACAGATTGATAATAATTGCAACAAGTGCAATTACAAGCAGATTTAAAACAATTAAAGAACCAATCTTTAATGCCTTTGAACCAGTATTAACAGAACTGCTACTCTGTGCACGGGCACGTTCGTTTTCCTGCACTGTTGCAAGCACTGTGTCTTTATAAAGATCAACTAAGATCTTTGGTTCAACATTTACAAGCTTTGCGTAATTTGCAATATGCACAGAGGTAAATGGCACAGCTGTTGGCTGATTTAATCTGTCGTGCTCAATATCAGAGATAGTATTTACACGGGTATTTAATCTGTTTGCCACATCACGAATGGATAAACCAAGTTTCTCACGGCAGTGTTTTAAAATTGCACCGGCTTTCTTTGGTACCTTATCATCAGCTAGTGTTGTAGCCTGTGGAACAAGATCTGGATCATCAACACCTGCTGATGTGATGTGCTCATCTTTTGAAAAATCTGGTGCTGTTGCAATGCTCTGCTCAGTTTGTGACTGAGTATTTTCAGAAACACCGCTTACTATAGTGTTCTCAGTTTCCTGCGGATTGTTATCCTTAAGTGCAGCCTTAGCTAGCTCAAGGGCTGATAATGGAGATTCACTTTCTTCAGTTTCAATTATAACCTTGTGCTCAACAACCGGCTCTTCAGTTGCTACCATTCCCTGAACTACGCTGTCTGATACCTGTTCCTGAGGCTGTTGAACATCTTCTTGTTCTAACTGAGAATTGATATCTAAAGTAGGTTCATTGTTTTCTACTACTGAATCATCTTTGATAGAATCCATAAAAGGCTCTTTTACCTCTTGTCTAATCTGTTTTTGACCAATTGTTCTGTCTTGACGATTTCTTAATTTGCGTAAACGTCTTGAACTCATTTTTATTCTTTGCCTTAATTTACTTTTACATCGATCTTTTCTTTTAGAAGCTTATCTTTCACCTGACCTGCAAGCTGTCCGCAGGCTGCTGAAATCTCATCACCTCTGGTTGTTCTCTTGATTACAGTAAAGCCTGCATCAAACAGTACTTTATAGAATCTGTCGATTCTGCTGTTTGAAGGTTTTCTGTACTCACTTCCTTCATGTTCATTGAAAGGAATTAAATTTACCTTGCATGGAATAGTGCGCAGTAATTTAACAAGCTCATGAGCCTGATCAGTACTGTCATTTACATGATCAAGTAATACGTATTCGATAGTTACACGGCCACAATTTGCATTTGAATTATCAAGATAATTCTTTACAGAGGCTAAAACCTCAGCAATATTGTATTTCTTGTTTAATGGTACTAGCTCATCTCTTAGCTCGTCATTAGGAGCATGTAAAGATAATGCTAAAGCCACATCAAGTTTGCCGGCTATCTTATTTAAAACAGGAGCTACACCTGATGTTGATACGGTTACACGTCTTTTTGATAGGGCAAAACCATAATCACTTAAAAGTAGTTCACATGTTTTAGTTACGTTTGCAAGATTGAGTAATGGCTCTCCCATACCCATCATAACCACGTTTGAAATAGGTTTCTGTTCCTGGTTCTGACTAAAACCGACACGAGTTGAGGCACGGAACACCTGACCTACAATCTCGTTTACAGTAAGATTACGGTTAAAGCCCTGTGCACCTGTTCTGCAGAATGAACATTTTACAGGACATCCTACCTGGGTTGAAATACATAAGGTATTTCTATCCTCTTCAGGAATTAAAACTGTTTCTACAAGCTGGCCGTCACCAATATCGAGTGCCCATTTGGTCGTGCCATCAGATGCTTTCTGCTCGGTTACAATTTCAGGTGCAGTAATAACGCATAGTTCTTTTAATTTTGCTCTTAGATCTTTGCGCAAATTGGTCATGTCATCAAAATTGGTTACACCAAATTGATATATCCAACGCATGATCTGTTGTGATCTAAAGGACTTTTCACCAATTGATTCAAAGAATTCACCTAATTCTTTTGGGGAAAGGTTCATTAAATTAATTAAATCCGATGCCATTTGCGTTTCCAATATTGATTCATAATAAATTTATAATTATAGCAATAACAAAAGGAAAATTAACGAAATACTAAATATATATTCGCTAATATTTAGCATTAACACTTTTTCAAATTCTTGAGATAGATAATAATTTTTTAAAGTGAGCTTTGACAACTATTAAAACTCTTCTAATCTCAATAGTAAGAGAGTAATAGTAGGAGCCTTTATGAACAGAGAGATTAGTCGAGGAAAAAGAAGATTGTATCCGCTGAAAAACAAACTTCACGATCCAAGTGATGAATGGGTGGATGTTATTGAGAATTACTATGCCCTGCCTAAATCAAGGCAGGACGAGATAATGTTTAGGATCTATCAGCGGGTATATAAAGCAAATACCCCTAAACACTACAGTCTTTTGCTGTCGGCAAAATCCTACGCCTGATGAGAGAGCGTACCTTTTTCTAACAGTTCATCAACAGCTTTTACTAATGTAACTGAGGCCTTTCCGTAAATACCGTAATTAAAGTCAGATGCAACTTGAGATTTTTCAAGATTAAACTCCACGCAAGTTGCACCACACTGTCTTGCAAGAGAACAAAAGCCAGCAGCAGGATATACAACGCCAGAAGTGCCGACAGCCATAAACAGATCGCACTTTACAAGCAGATCCTGAATTTCATCCATGTGATAAGGCATTTCACCAAACCAGACAATATCAGGTCTTAGCGCCTTGTGGTGACACATAGCGCACTCACTTACAACGGATGAATCCTCCTGATATGAGTATCTTGCGCCGCAATGCTCGCAAAGAATACTCATCAGCTCTCCATGCATATGGATAGGAGCTTCTGAGCCTGCCATCTCATGCAGATTGTCGATATTCTGAGTTATTAAAGATACACTGCCACCAAACTTCTGTGGATATTCCTTTTCAAGTTTAGCTAAAGCCAGATGAGCTGGATTTGGCTTTTTATCTTTTAGAGAGGTACGCATTTTATTGTAGAAAGCGTGAACTTTTGTTTTGTCACGCATGAAGCCTTCATAGGTGGCTACTTCTTCAACCTTTTCCTGTTCCCAAAGGCCGGTCTCAGATCTGAACACAGGAATTCCTGACTCAGCGGAAATTCCAGCTCCTGTAAGAATTACGATGCTCTTATACATACCAATCTCCTAAAACTTATTTATCAGATAAGAAATAGGATAAACCTAAAATAGTGCTACCTGTAGGACCTGCACCTAAAAATGGTGATCCGTCAGGCAAATACGCTGATGATAAATCAATATGCACCCATGGGGTATTCTTATTCACAAACAGAGACAGGAATGACGCGGCAACACTAGCGCCAGGAGCACCTTCGCCGTGACCTGAGTTGGTGACCTTAGCTCTCCTTGATGAGAGGAATCTCTGATGATATGGAGAAAGTGGAAGCTGCCAGTACATCTCCTGAGCTTTATCAAATGCCTCTAAAAGTGCTGCTGTGTTTTCCTTTGCAGGAGATAAAACACTAAACATATCTCGGCCTACAGCAATCTTTGCAGCTCCAGTTAGTGTCGCCATATCAAGAATAAAGGCTACCTTATCCTCACAGGCTTTGATTAAACCGTCAGCTAATACAAGTCTTCCTTCGGCATCGGTATTGTTAATCTCAACAGTTACGCCATTCTTGTAAGTAAGAATATCTCCAGGGAGCATACCCTGACCTGAAACCATGTTCTCAGAGCAGCAAAGGTATAAACGTACTCTCTTGTTTAAGCCCTGCTCAATGGCTAAAGATAACGCACCGCACAGATATACAACTGCTGTTTTATCAGTGCGCATTGTCTCCATGTATTTATCAGGTTTTAGTGAGTAACCGCCTGTATCAAAGGTAATGCCTTTTCCAACCATACCAATATCAATTGGAGCATCTTTATTTGAATTCTTTGGATAAAAATCAATAATACCCATGCAAGGAGCCTGATTTGAGGCAAAGCCCACGCCATTTAAACCTGCAAATGACTCAAATTCCTTGTCACCGCGTTTAATGATTTGAAGAGAAACCTCATCTCCTGTTAGTGCAGCGCTTTCCTTTATCTTTGAAAACAGATTTTCAACCACAGCTACAGGTGTACTTACTTTTGAATCAGAATCTGCAATCACTCTGAACTCATTAACACGATTAACCCTACGCTCAATGCTCTTTAGAGTTTTATTATCAAGATCGTATTCAACAGTAAAATCACGTGATAAATCAGATAATGAAATTAAAAACCAGTAAAACTCCTGTGAGTTTAAACAAAATTCACCTAATAACTTAAAGTTAAATATCTTTAATGATGCAATGGTACGGGCAGCTTTCTGATACCACTTGTAATCAGTTGTATCAACATAAATACTGTACCCCTTATCATTTGGTACAAATTTTGAGTCTTTATCAAAAGGTGCTGGAACATCACCTTTTAATAGGCTGATATTTACAAGCTCTACTTTTGCCTGATTTAGTGCAAATAACTTAATCATTTTTCACATTCCACATTGAGCCTGCCTCTACTAGAGCAGGTACTTTTGATGTAATTTCTAAAATTGCTGTTTCAATCTCTTCTTCTGTTGTAAATCTGCCAAAAGATAAACGGATTGAAGCTCGGGCAGTGTTATCTGATAACCCTACTGCCTTTAGAATATATGATGGTTTTAAATTGGCAGATGAACAGGCTGAACCTGTTGATGCTGCGATTCCTGAAAGAGTTGGCAACAGCATATGACCGTCGACACCTTCAAAGCTTATAGACAGAATGTTTGGCAGATTATCGGTCTTTGAGCCGTTTACAATCAGACCAGGTACTTCTTTAATACCGTCTAAAAGACGTGCTCTTAACTTTTCAAAACGTGCCTTGTCGCTTTTTGCCTCTTTTTGCAGAATGGCAAAAGCCTCGCCCATACCAGCAACCTCATGTGTAGCAACAGTTCCACCACGTAAACCTTTTTCCTGGCCGCCACCATAAATCTGAGCCTTTAAAGGAAGAGCTGAGCTTTTCTTTACATATAAAGCGCCTACACCTTTTGGACCACAGACTTTTTCGCAGGTTAAGGACACCATATCAATATCGCTGTTGTCATAATCCATCTTTAAATAACCAACACTCTGTGCAACATCGCTATGGAAGATTACATTATGCTTATGACACATTGATGCAATCTCATGAATATCTGAGATGGCACCTAAAACAGAGTTTGCCTGAGCGATGGATACTAAAAAGGTATCCTCTGTAATAGCCTTTTCCACGCTATCGCAGGTGATAACACCTTCTTTTGTAGGATCAAGATAAGTAACCTTAAAGCCTTCCTTTTCTAAAAGCTCACAGGCCTCTAATATGGCTTTATGCTCGATTTTTGAGGTAATAATATGTTTTCTTTTATCGCCTTTCTCTTTAAGGCCATAAGCAAGACCAAAGATTGCCAGGTTATTACTCTCGGTAGCACCTGAGGTAAAGGTGATTTCAAGTGGACTTGCGCCTACTAAAGAAGCCACCTGTTCGCGGGCTTTTTCAACAGCCTCGGCAGCTTCCCAGCCATAAACATGATCTTTTGCGTGAGGATTTGCAAAACAGCCACCTAACCTGAGGCATTTAATCATCACTTCGATGACGCGCTCATCTGTAGGTGTAGCCGCTGCAAAATCAAAATATACAGGTTTTGTCATTTCTATTCTTTAATGTGTGATAGTGCAAGAGCAAATACGGACTCAACATGAGCATCGTTTAGGGCATAAAATACTTTTCTGCCTTCACGCTTTACTCTTACTAGTTTGTTAATTCGCATGTATGCAAGCTGATGTGACACAGCTGATTTACTTAATTTTACGAGTGCGGAAATATCTGTTACACATAACCACTTATGAAGTAACAGAGCATGCAGGATATTAAGCCTTGTAGGATCGGAAAAAGCCTTGAAAAACTCACTCATCACTAAAGCATCATCAGATGCTAACATCTGAGACTTGAGCCCTTCAAGTTGTTGCTCATCAAGATCGTATGATAATGTGCTATCGAGATTTTCCATAACCGCCTTTTACCGCTAATCAGCAAAATTTAGAGAACTACTACTCTAAAGGTTCGATGTCAGAAGTAAGATTATATTTTTTCTCTATAGCTTTCATCTCAAGATAGGCATTTCTATATTCTAAAAAGCTGTATTTTCTGGTCTGACGGCATAAAGAGAAATAATCATAAGCAAGCTTATCTTGCTTATTTTCAAGAGCTAACTTGCCTATGTAGAAATAAGCCTCGCATAGGTGCTCCTGAAACAGATCTGCATCGTTTTTGTATGAAGCAATATCTTCAAATAATGCATCCTGACTTACATAGCCTAGATACAATTTTACAAGATTGTCGCCCCACTGTTTTTTCTTTACAGAGTTCTGATAATCATCAAAACGCTCTTTTAAATTTTTTATAGCGACATTTCTGCCGTTTACTGCACTTTCCACAAAGTATAGACACAGCATACGATATGGATCGTATTTATCATCATTGTAAAAATAGCTCATATCCTCAAGAGCTAGCTTTTCATGATTGGTGTAATACATGGTAAAAGCTCTGTTTAAGTATGGATATGCAGAACTATTGTGAGTATCAAGTTCAATTGCTGCATCAAAGGCATCGCAGGCCTCAGCAATGCGGCCATCTTTTAAGAAATATAAACCAAGTAATTCATATGGTCTTGAATAACCTGGTTTATTGACAATTGAGTTCATTAGCATAAAACGAGACATGCTTTCTAAGCCTAAATCGTCATACACTGTAGCAATCTGATAGAAAACTTCAGATTTTTCTTCAGGGGATTTAGCATCAGAATCTAATACCATCATAAGGTTGATAATCAGTGCCTGTTCTTTTGCTAAAGTTGAATCTGAAGCATGAGAATAGTAGATGTATTTTTCAGGAACACTTATTGGACCATTCAGTTTTGAGCCTGACGAGCCTTGTAATAATGAGCATCCTGATATTTGCGCTAAGGTAAAAAGACCCACCCCTAGAGGAAGGAAGTGGGTCTTAATAAAATTAAACATTATCTATTTTCTTAATCCATGGTTTCATAGCCATCAAACTCTTTCTTCTCTACCTTCTTTGGAATTAAGCTCTCATAAGAAATACCAAGAATTATAGGCCATGTTGAAGCAACGTAGATTGATGAGAATGTACCAAACACGATACCAACAAACAAGGCTAATGAGAAACCATAAATCATCTCACCACCAAAAATCATCAAGCTTACAACGGTAATTAAGGTTGAACCTGATGTAATGATAGTACGAGATAAGGTCTGAGTGATAGAGATATCAAACACATCAGTAATTGAAGTGCTGCGTGGTAACTTGATTGCGTTTTCACGGATTCTGTCAAATACCACGATCTTATCGTTCAGTGAGTAACCTACCACGGTTAATACCGCAGCTAGTACTGTCAAGTCATACTCAATCTGTGTAAAGGCAAATACACCCATTACAACAACAACGTCGTATGCAAGTGAAATAACAGCACCGGTTGCCATACGCCACTCGAAACGGAATGCCACGTAAATTAGAATAGCAATTAAAGAAACCACGATTGCGATAACACCGCTTTCTACAAGTTCCTCACCAACTGCTGGACCTACATACTCGGTACGGCTTAACTTAACATCCTTATCAATAGTTCTTGATGCAGCTAATACCTTTTGAGTTACCTTATCCTGTGTGATACCATCTTTAGGAGCAACTCTCACCATAACTTCTTTTTGAGAACCAAAGTGCTGAATATTACCTACGATGCCCTCTTTAGCATAAGCCTCTTTAACTTTCTCTAAATCTACACCCTGGGTATATTCTGTTTCAACAACAATACCACCGGTAAAATCCAGACCCCAATTAAGGCCCTTAAAGCACATAGCGGCAATACAAGCTAAAACTAAGGCGATACATAGACCTTCTACGATCCCCTTAATTCTCATGAAAGGAATGACTGTTCCTTCTTTAATAAACTGAATCATGTTTTGCTCCTAAATACTCAATTTCTTGAGATTACGTCCGCCATATAAAATATTTACCACTGCACGACATGCAGTAATTGAGGTAAACATTGAGCTTGCCAAACCAATCATCAATACAAGAGCGAAGCCCTTTACAGCACCTGTACCTACCATGAATAGGATTAAAGCTGTAATAAAGGAAGTAATATTTGAATCGGCAATGGTTACGAATGATCTTGAGTAACCTTCACTGATAGCGTGCTGAATTGGAAGTCCTAATCTTATTTCTTCACGTATACGCTCGTAAATAAGCACGTTAGCATCGACAGCCATACCTAAGGTTAACACGATACCTGCAATACCAGGCAATGTCATAGTTGCACCTGGGATTAAAGACATGATACCAACCAGTAGAACTAAGTTGAAGAACAGTGCTAGGTTTGCAATTAAACCAAATGACTTGTAGTAGAACACCATGAAAATAGCCAGAAAGCCTACACCGTATGCCATAGCGCTAAGACCGTTTTCAATATTCTGCTGACCTAATGAAGGACCGATTGTACGCTCTTCAACAATCTGAATAGGAGCAATCAGAGCACCAGCACGTAATAGCAGTGCAAGATTGTGTGCTTCTTTAGGTGAGCTTAAACCGGTGATTCTGAAGTTGTTACCTAATCTTGACTGAATGGTAGCAACGTTAATCATACGCTCAACCTTCTTGAACTTTGGCTTGTAGCCAGGCTCACCTGGTTTTGGAGCGTTAGGATCATCTGATGGGATAACCACGAACTCAATAAAGTTTGTACCCATTGGCTTACCAATGTTGTCTTTAGTAAAGTTCGACATGATGCTACCACCACGTGAATCTAAGCTGATGTTAACCTGAGGTCTGCCGTTTTCGTCAGAGCTTGAGCTTGCATCAACGATATGATCACCTGTCAGGATAACCTGCTTTTGAACTACAACAGGGTACCCCTTCTGATCGTTGATAACTTCGGTACCAGCAGGTACGTGGCCTGCAGCTGCAGCCTGAAGATCTGCTGAAGTATCTACTAGTCTGAACTCTAAGGTTGCAGTAGCACCTAAGATTTCTTTAGCACGAGCTGTATCCTGAACACCTGGTAATTCAACAACCAGTCTGTCAGCGCCCTGTCTTTGAACCAGAGGTTCTGCAACACCTAATTCGTTAACACGGTTACGGATAATATTGATGTTCTGATCTACTGCACTTGTACGAACTGCTGATAACTTAGCAGGAGTCATGGTTGCTCTTACGTAGAACTTGTCACCGATATCCTGGGATACAACAGTAAAGTCTTTTTGCTTATCAGCTAAAACCTTTTGTGCAGCGTCACGGATTGCGCTGTCTTTGAACTCAACAACTACATAATCGTCTTCAGCTCTGATGCCGCTAAGACGAAGATTGCGATTTCTAAGCTCTGTTCTAAAATCATTTGTTAACTGAGATCTCATCTTCTTCATAGCTTCGTCCATGTCAACTTCCATCAGGAAGTGAACTCCACCACGAAGATCAAGACCTAGCTTTAATGGGTGCATGCCTAAGTTTCGCATCCACTCAGGAGTAGCAGGTGCTAAGTTTAGAGCAACAATGTAATTCTCACCTAATGACTTGCTTGCAATTTCTTTTGCAGTTAACTGTTCATCAGTGTTCTTGAATCTGATTAGAAGCTGGCCATTTTCAAAATCATAACTGCCAGCAATATCTTTTGCATCTAATGATTGTTTAATTGAATCTACAGTCTTCTGATCAAGCTCTGCACCGTGGGTGCCTGAAATCTGTAAAGCAGGATCTTCACCATAGAGATTTGGGAGTGCACAGAAAAAACCAATGGCGATGATTACAAACACCATGATGTTTTTCCATAAAGGAAATTTGTTTAACACAGTAAGCTTCCTAAATTTACTTATAAACAAAGCGACTTAAAGTCGCTTTGTTTATAAAAAGTCTTTTTATTTATTCTTTTGTGAATCTACGGCAACTGCTTCTAAGGTTCCTTTAGGAAGAACTGCTACTACGTAGTTGCGCTTAATCTGCATTACAACGCCACTAGAAACAGAAATTAAAACGTATTCTTTGTTATCTGGTAGCTTTACGATTCTGCCTGCAATACCACCGTTTGTTAAAACCTCATCACCAACTACAAGGTTATCTAACAACTTTTGCATTTCCTTACGCTTTTTAGCATTTGGACGCATGAATAAGAAGTATACAGCAACCATACAGATTGATAATACGATGATCATGCTTAGATCGCCGCCCTGAGCAGCCTGAGTTGCGCCATCAGCAGCATAAGCAGTTGAAAAAATACTCATGTTTTTTTCCTATTATTAAAGTAAAAAACTATTTATAAAATTGCTACATTCGCACTGTAACAAATTAGTTTGCTTTTATCTACAAAGACAAACTATAAACTTCTATGTAATACGCAAAGTATAACACAATTTATTTTATCGTATAGTCGTACGATTATTCCGCTGGATCAACTAATTGAGGATAGCCGTACACTTTGTAAAACTCTTCTGCAAAATCCTCTAGTCGATCTTCATCAATTGCCTTTCTAATATCATTCATAAAGTTTTCATAAAAATGAAGATTGTGAATGGTATTCAAATGTGCGCCTAAGAGCTCATGGCACTTGTCTAAATGGTGCAGATAAGCCTTAGAGTAATTTCTGCAGGTGTAGCAGTTGCAGTTTTCATCTAGTGGAGAGGTATCCATTGCATACTTGCTGTTACGGATTCGTACCACTCCCTTTGAGGTGAACAGATGAGCATTACGCGCATTTCTTGATGGCATTACGCAATCGAACATATCAACGCCATTTAACACGCCCTGCAGAATATCAGATGGTGTGCCTACACCCATTAAATATCTTGGCTTGTCCTCAGGCATTAAAGGAGCAATATGACCTAAAGCCTTATACATAACAGGCTTTGGCTCACCTACAGCAAGACCGCCGATAGCATATCCGTCAAACCCGATATCTGTTAAGCCCTTTAGTGATTCTTCGCGTAAAGCTTCATCAGAACCGCCCTGGATAATACCGAAAAGCGCATTTTTATTGCCTAAACGATTGAACTCGTCTTTTGAACGTTGAGCCCAGCGTAAAGATAAACGCATAGCCCTCCCCATTTCCTCACGAGTTGCAGGAAGGCCTATACACTCATCAAACTGCATTACGATGTCTGAACCTAAATCGTACTGGACCTGCATTGAGATTTCAGGAGACAGGAATAATTTAGAACCGTTGATTGGGTGTCTGAACTTAACGCCCTCTTCTGTTACTTTACGAATATCTGATAATGAGAATACCTGGAAGCCACCTGAATCAGTAAGAATAGGCTTTTGCCAATTCATAAAATCATGTAAATCACCGTGAGCTTTAATAACATCTGTGCCAGGTCTTAACCATAAATGGAAAGCATTTCCAAGAAGAATATCAGCGCCGATTTCCTCTACATTTTCAGGACGTAAACCTTTTACGGTACCTAAAGTACCAACAGGCATAAAAGCAGGGGTACGAACTACACCGCGGTCAAAAACCATTTGGCCTAATCTAGCTTTTCCGCAGCGCTTTTTTACTTCAAATTTCATATAGCTCCAAGTTATGCAGATGGTGGAAGATCATTTGATGCATTTTCATTTTTAGTTATGAACATGCAGTCACCATAACTAAAGAATTTGTATTTATCCTCAACAGCGTGCTTATAGGCTGCCATTGTGTGCTTGTAACCTGCAAAGGCACTTACTAACATGATTAGTGTTGATTCTGGCAGGTGGAAATTGGTGATAAGACAATCCACAACTTTGTATTTGTAGCCAGGATAAATAAAGATTGAGGTATCTTTTGAGAATGGCACAATCTCATTTTCAGCTTTGGTCTCAAGAGCGTAGGCTGCTGCACTCTCAAGTGAACGGACTGCTGTTGTACCAACTGCAATTACTCTTTTACCTGCTTTATGGGTATTGATTACCTGCTGAGCAACCTCATCTGATAAATGAACAAACTCTTTGTGCATGTGATGATTCATAATGTCATCCTCACGCACGGGCTGGAATGTACCTGCACCTACATGCAGGGTAACAAAAGCCATGTTAACGCCCATTTTCTTTAATTCTGATAACTGATTTTCATCAAAATGAAGGCCTGCTGTAGGTGCAGCTACAGCACCTGGCACCTTTGAGTAAACAGTTTGATAGCGATCCTTATCAAGATCTTCATCAGGTCTTTCAATATATGGAGGTAAAGGAATATGACCTACTTTATACAAGATGTCTAAAAGAGAGCCTTTATCTACAGTTTCAATTAAGAATAAATCGCCTTCTCTTCCTTTAACCTCAAAGTCATAACCGCCATCGATATGAAGTATCTGGCCTGTCTTTGGAGACTTGCTTGCCTTGATATGGGTAAGTGCCTGAGTCTGAGAAATCATTCTTTCAATTAAGAACTCACAGGCACCGCCTGTATCCTTTTTGCCATATAAACGGGCAGGAATAACCTTAGTATCATTAAATACCAGAAGATCACCTGGCTTTAGAAAATCCTTTAAATCATAAAAATTCTTATCAGAAAGCGAACCGTCTTTTCCATTTAATGCAAGCATTCTGCAACTTGTTCTATCCTCACTTGGATAGTTTGCAATAAGCTCTAATGGAAGATCAAAATTAAAATCGCTACGTAACACTGTACTATCCTCATACAAACTGCGCGTATTTTATCATTTAATCTGATTATTTATTGATTTCTTTGTGAGATAGATTTTCGAAATTATATTTTCTTGGATCAAAGAGCTCATTTAACAGAGAATATGCTTTTTCCTGCAACATGGAGGCGCTATCTAATACTTGTGCTTTTTCAAAGAGTTGCAGGATATTTTCTGAGCGGATGGACAGTCCGTAAATCTCAATTCCATTATTTTTTGCATACTCGAAACAATTTTTAACGTTTGCAATTGAATCTGGCATTCCATCTGTAATTACTAAAATGATATTTCGGTTACACTCTAAAGCGTGAGCCTTTTTAAAGGCAAACCAGAGGCTTTGAGCAAGCGGTGTTGACCCCCTTGGTTTCTGATCAAAACGTGATGATACCCTCGAGGCTCTTTCATTTTCTCTTAATGCAACTTCAAATTCAGAATCAAAGCCTGGGAAAAATGTAACCATCGATTTAATGCCGTCAATGCCTTCAATAGCTAAAGCAAGCATTAAAGCTGCCTTACATGCCTCATAGGCTCTTGATTTGTCAGAATTATCTGTTGAGAGCATAGAGCAGGAGACATCAACTAATACATGAAATGAGGTTGAAAAATCAGTCTGCTCTATCTTTCCTTTAAAAATATCCTCAACACCAACACAGGCCTTCTGCGCTTTATATGGATCAATTTTCCTGCCGTAAACAGTAGATGATCCTAATGATTCCACATATGCTCTTACCTTTTGCGATAGCGCTCTTCTTAAGCCATAGGTATCAGCTAAATCATTGATAAAATCGCTTCGGCCAGGGGGACACTCGTTTTCATGAAATAAACCTAAATCCTCTCTTGAAGAGCTGATTGCACAGTTTGAATTCTCCTCAAGGATTGTGCTTGGAGCTTTTGATGGGGTTACTTTGGTTATATCGTCTTTTGTCCTTCTTTTGAATTTAATCATCTCAGTGACAAATGTTGATTTTTCTTCATGACCACCTTCTGAGATTTCTTCATAAATGTCATCGTTTTTACAATATTGATTCTCAAGTTTTGGCTCTTTTGAATAATCAACATTCACCAGCACATTAAGAATTTTAGTTACTAATTCATTAACCTCATGAGAATTCTTTGCCTCGGCGTTTTTTCTAACAATTTTTGCAATCTGATTAATTCTTTTAGGGGTGATGCGCTTTCTTAAATGAAAATACAAAAACGCAGCTCGCTTTCGTGAGGATGAAAACTTCTGACAGTAGGATTGAGCATAAGTTTGCACAAAAGAACATACTACATTCAAAAGAACACTCTGATTTATCCTGCTGCAGAAGTTCTGCCAGCTCTTCTCATAATAATCATTCAATAAGGACAGGTTCTCGTATACACCGATGTATTCACGGGAAATTAAAGTTTCAATGCGCGAGTCCTCTAGGATATTAAAGAGAGAAAAACCAAGAAAGAAACCTTTGATTTTGTTCTCTTTTAAAAGTGAAAAATCTGTATATCTGATGTGTGCAGATTCATGAGCTAAAAAACCATAAGCGAGTCTTGATTTAACAGGGTTATTGATATCAAGTCTGGGAATAGTGATTACCTTACCGTTTGTATAGGCAAGTGATCCCTGCATTTTTACAGTTATACCAAACAGTTTTGCATAATTGTTTACCATGATAGGTAAAGCCTGGCTCATATCAAATGCCATGATTATCCTCTTTTAGAAAAATTTACTTTCATTATCAGAGGCCAAAAATACGAACCGTTTTTTTTAGTGCTAAAAAATGCCACTTAATCAAAAAATAATTTATTAACTCAACTTTTGCATTTCAAAAATTGAGTAAAAACGTTAAATATTAACGGTCTAGCACCGGTTTTGCTCTTTAAAATATGATTTTTGATTATGAAGCCTTAGGTGGTATGTAAATACA
>JAAYPN010000017.1 GCA_012519775.1 Aeromonadales bacterium
TCCCAGATCAATGGTCTAAATCAGGGTAACCGTAACGCAAACGACGGTATTGCTCTAGCACAGACAGCAGAAGGTGCATTAGACGAAGTACACTCAATGTTACAGCGTATCCGTACCTTATCAGTACGGTCAGCTAACGGTACTAATACAACAGATGACCGAGCATCAATCCAGGCAGAAGTTAAAGAGTTATCTGATGAAATCACCCGTATTGCATGTAAGACAACCTTCGGTGGTCATAAGATCTAAGCAGGTCAGGGTAATGGTCTAATCGGTGCTGACGGTAAGGTAAAATTCCAGGTTGGTGCTAATGCTAACGATACCACTTCAGTAAACTTAAAAGCATCATTCACTGTAGAGTCAATAAAAACTGCAGCTAATGATACATCAGCCCTAAGAACAAGTGATGGGGGTAGTTCATTTGGCTCCTCAACAGCAGATAATGCACAGGCTACCTTAGGTGATATTGACAAGTTCATCATACTTGTAGATAAGTCCCGTGGTCAGTTAGGTGCTGTACGGAACCGTTTAGAGTCAACCAGTAACAATCAGTCAAACATCGCAGGGAACGAGTCAGACGCACGTTCAAGAATCCGTGATACTGATTACGCAGAGGAAGCTGCAAATATGTCACAGCAGACAATTATTCAGCAAACAGCTGCTTCAATGCTACCCAGGCAAACAGCCGTCCACAGATTGCCCTAAGACTGTTAGGTTAATTAAAAACAAGAACTACCTAGTTTGATAAGATATAAGGCCTCAAAAAGAAATCTTTGAGGCTTTTGGCTTATATAAGGACAAAAAAAATGCCACTTTCGTGGCATCTTTCATTTCAGCTCAAGAGATTAGTCCTGCTCAAACATTGCAGAAATAGACTCTTCGTTGTTAATTCTGCGTATAGCTTCTGCAAGCGTTGGAGCTAAAGTTAACTGACGGAAATTCTTTAGCTTCTTGAACTGCTCGGTTGCAGGAACTGTGTCAGATACAACTAAGGTATCTAATGCTGATTCAGATACATTCTTGTATGCGTTACCAGATAGAACAGCATGGGTACCATAAGCGATAACTGATTTTGCACCACGCTCCTTTAGAGCCGCAGCCGCTTTACATAGGGTACCACCTGTATCGATGATGTCGTCAACGATGATACACTCTCTATCCTTTACTTCACCGATTAGGTTCATAACCTCGGAAACATTAGGACGTGGACGACGCTTATCGATAATTGCAATATCAGCATTGTTTAATAATTTTGCAATTGCACGTGCACGTAAAACACCACCCATATCTGGTGATACAACGCATGGATTCTGTAGATTTAGTGTCATCATATCTTCAACAAAGATCTGACTTGAGAAGCAGTTGTCTACAGGAACGTCAAAGAAACCCTGAATCTGTTCTGCGTGTAAATCAACAGTTAGAACATGGTCAACACCTACACTTGATAGAAAATCAGCTACTACCTTAGCGGTAATAGGCACACGAGCTGAACGTAAACGTCTATCCTGACGAGCGTAACCGAAGTAAGGAATTACTGCGGTGATACGACCAGCTGAAGCACGACGTAGGGCATCGATCATAACGATCAATTCCATTAGGTTGTCGTTTGTTGGAGCGCATGTTGATTGGATGATGAAAATATCGCAACCACGTACATTCTCATTGATCTGTACATGAACTTCTCCATCAGAGAAACGGTCAACGGTAGCATTACCTAGTCTAGTGTAAAGACGATCTGCAATTTTTTTAGCTAAGTCTGGAGTTGCATTGCCAGCAAAAAGCTTCATATCAGCCATAAGATATGTGATCCTGATTGATTTGATGTGTAAATGAAATTTCTTTGAAAGATTTCAAAGTCGAACATATTTTAAAACTTTTAACTAGATCATTAAAGCAAAAAATTTAACTTTACAAAATTAAAACGATTTAGTTACAGGTTTTCAAGAGCCTCTAATACAGGTGACTTTTGTACTGATCGGGCTATAAAATTTTTTCTGCAAATTGCATCAATTTTTATTTGCGCACGTTTTGCGGCCTCAAGATCATCAAAAGCAACAAAACAAGATGAACCACTGCCTGACATATAAGGCTTTCCAAAGTTAGACAGCTCTTTTAACAGAGACTGAACCTCAGGGTATTCATTTACTACCACAGGTGTAAAGCAGTTTTCATATGAAGTGTTTATAAGTTCCTGATAGGTTCTTTTTTTACTGTCTTTTTTTAGTTTATCGGAGCTGAATAAAACTTTTGTAGGGACAGAGCAATCTGGTGTTGCTACAAGATAATATCTGTCTTTAAAGTCTACTGGCTCAAGAATTTCGCCAATTCCCTGTGCAAAGCATGGAACTCCTTTTATAAAGATAGGAACATCTGCACCTAATGATGTACCTAATTCAAGAAGAGTTTTTTCTTCAAGATTTAAATTCCAGAGCTTATTTAATACAGATAGGGTGGTTGCTGCATTTGCTGAGCCTCCACCTAAACCTCCGCCCTGAGCTAGGATCTTATCAATAGAGATTTTTACGCCTTTAGTACAACAACACTTCTGCTTTAAAAGCATTGCTGCCTTATAAATGAGGTTTTGCTCTACAGGAAAACCAAAATCGGTTAAAAGCTCTACCTTGTCTTCTGAAGTTGTTTCAAATGTCATCTTGTCGCCATAGTTTAAAATGACAAATAATGTCTGAAGATTATGGTAACCGTCAGGTCGTTTACCTGTGATGTATAAAAACAGATTCAGTTTGCAGGGACTGATAGTATTAAAAATCATAACTAGTTTAAGGTTGTAACGTCGTTTACTCTAAACTCCACTTTGGCTATAGGTGTGATAATTTCGATTCCTTTTGGAAGAACAACTCCTCTAAAGGCACGATAGTCCTTATAGTTGACCTGGTATTCTTCGTTGAATTTTGCGGTTTTTACAAAGCCTTTTTCGTCAAAGGTAAGTTCACCTTTTGGTGTACCAAACATGATTGCAGGAATTTGTTCTACAGGTAAATCCAGGTTGAACTGTTCTTTTAAAAGCTCGCGTGCATTATCTCCTTTGTAAACATCTCCTCTGATGTTTAAGAATGTGGTGCCATTTGCATATACGTCAACCTTTGCGTACTGCATACCCATAGGGCCTAAAAATTCAATGCTGTAGGCTTGTGGAGTATAGCTGTAGGTGCAATTTACAGCAAAACTGCGACCTTTATTAGGCATGATAGCTATTCTGCCATTTTCTTCAAGCTTATTAACAGTTTTGAGCATTTCAATGCGCTGTTCATAAGTCATCTTTTCAAAGTTCTTTTCACCCTGAATTGAGGTACAAGCATTTAAGACAAATAACGAGAGTGCCATAAAGATTATGGCAAAAAATTTACTTTTCATTAGTTATACTGTTCCTGAGCTTCTTTTAACAGATTGTAGATTCTGATAAGTTCCTGATGGTTCTTAAATCCCTTTAGATTTAAATCTGAAGCATTAAGACCATTAAAGCGTGAGGTTCCATTGATATGAGCTAGTACCTTATCTAAGGTATTACGACCATACAGAAGTTCAAATCCATCTAGATAGTCAGACTCATTTAAAGCACCATTAGTCTTGCACTCAAGAACTTTGATTAGGCACTGATAGAAAGCTAGCTTATCTAATGGGAAATCATTTTGATTGTAGCTTACAGTCCAGATAGCATAGTTTAATGCCTGCTCAAACTGTTTTGCTGCAAGCGCTACCAGACAGCGAAGTTCGCCCATTCTAAGAGATGCCCAGGCGGATTTTTCATCTGAGAGCACACCTAGCAACTGGCAGACTGGAGTTTCATTATCAAAGCTTTCATTTTCAAGTTCATCTAAATAGTCTGCATAGGTTTGTTCGCTTTCTGTGGTTTCAGGAAGTGTAAGCAGAGCCTCCTGGAAATCGATACCGCTGTTTGTATTGTTATATACAAGATCATCAACAGGATAAATCTCAGACATTCCAGGTACGATAGTTCTATATACGCAGACACCAAGGTAATTGTATGAGCGGATGTAGATATCAAAGCCTAGCTTTGCAATCATATAACGAAGAGCTTTATACTGCTCCTGTGTGTCTCCTGAAAAATCCCAAGCTACAAAGCGATAGTCAGGAACATTCTTAAACATCTGCATTGGCAGAATTCCTGTGGAATCAACGAAGTGACTCTCAAGATTTACAACATCAGATGTTCTTTCTAGATCAAAATCAGGGGCATCAAAATTATCTAAATCACTGAATGTTCTGCCCTGCATCAGTTCAGTAAGAGTTCTGTCTAAAGCAACCTCGAAAATTGGGTGAGACCCAAAAGAAGCAAAGCAGGTGCCATTGCTCTGGTTGAATAACACTACGCATACAACAGGGAATTTCCCCCCTAAAGAGGCGTCATAGCAGACAACCTTAATATTGTCGCTTTGCAGAGTGTTGATTGTTTTATAAGAGTTCTCGTATTTTGCAAGAATTTCATCAGGTATCTTAGGGAGGGCAAGACCGCGTTTAATGATTTCTCTTTTTACATATCTTTCAATAATCTCTGACAGCCCCTGAACTAAAGCTTCATACTCTGTATTACCCTCTGACATGCCGTTAGAACCGTACAGATTGTCTAGAAGATTAACAGGGAAATAAACTATTTCACCATTTCTTGCATTAGTAAAAGGAATAGAGCATACACCACGAGAGAAAGATGATGACTGCAGATCTACAAGATCCTCTAAAGAAAGATTTGTTTCCTGAGAGTAGAACTTACGAAGTGATGAATTTAAAACATCATTAGGGATCTGAGGATCTTCCTGATCAATTGGAGTCCATTTTTCATCTTTAAAATGAACAAAAGGCGCATTTGAATTGTCTAAGCCTAAATAATAGTCAGAAAATACCATATGGGTTGCAAGACGCTCAAACAGTTCTCCGTATGCTGAGGCCGTAGCTGCAAGCTTTGAGCTGCCTTTACCGTTTGAATAGATGCAAGGACAACTTGTAACAGATAAGTTAACCGAGAATACGTTATCTAATGGATTTAACCAATTGCTTTGAGTTACATCTATATTAAGTTTAGATAAAATCTTTTCAAAACGGTCGATGCTCTGCTCTAATGGGGCGTCTTTTCCAATAATGGTTGTCATGGGTATTTATCCTAAAAGATACTTAATTTTGACTAAAACTTAGTAATGTATAATATCACACTGTAACTTGATAAGATTACAATCTAAAAATGCGCTATACAGGTAGAGCTTATGGACGAAAATAATTCTAATAAAGATAAGGTCGAGCAGGATTTAGCCCCTGTAGATAATGCACAAAAAAAGGAAAGTCAGACTACCCCTGAACAGGACAAAGCTGATATGACTTTAAAGTCTCCTATATATGCTAAAGATGCTTTACAGAGAAATAGGAATTTAACAGGAATTAAATCCGTTGGGGCAACCCGTTTAGAGGTTAAGTCACTTCCTGAGAGCATCAGGAAAAGACGTGAAGAACTAGAGCGAGAATTTGAAAGAGAAGGACTTGTGGAAAGAAAAGATAATCAGTGTTCAGACAAACTTTCATCTGGTGAGACAGAAAATGATTTGATTTTTAAAAAAGCAAAAGCACGTGTTAATAAATTAGGGGAAGAAAGGCAGGATATATTAGGGAAAATATCAAGAAATTTTAAGATTCTAATTGTTGTAATAATCGCCTTTGTTGGATATTATTATATAAACAATGTAGGCACCTTTAGCTTCTTAAAACAGGATCCGCTAAAGGAAGTACAGGCGCAATTACCGCTTAAACTTGATCCGATGACTACCTTAAAAGAGGTAAGCTTACAGCAGGATGTGTTTACCCTTGTCGTAGAAAAGTCAAAAGATGCCTTTTCAGGGGAAGAGAGTAAGGAAAAAGCTCTAAAAATGTACCTTGAGAGTGCAAGTGTGAATTTCTGTAAAATTAAATTCTTTTCCGATATGATTGAATCAGGAAAGAAAATCAAAATTCTTATAGCAGCGGAAGGTTCTAAAGAACAATTAGAACAGATAGTTGACAAATGCTCCTATTAGAAAAACAAAGTTTTTATTAAGTTTTGCAATTTTTGTGAGGATATAATGCAAAAAGTTGGTTTAGTCGGCTGGCGTGGTATGGTTGGCTCCGTATTAATGGAGCGTATGCAACAGGAGAATGATTTTGCTTTAATTGATGCAACATTCTTCTCAACTTCTCAGACAGGTCAGAAAGCACCTTCATTCGGTGGTAAGGATAATGGTTTGCTTCAGGATGCATATAACATTGATGCATTAAAGGCAATGGACATTATCATCTCTGCTCAGGGTGGCGATTACACTACTAAGATGTACGGCTCTTTACGCAACGCTGGCTGGAATGGCTACTGGATTGACGCAGCTTCAACTTTACGTATGGAAAAAGATACTAAGATTATTCTTGAACCAGTTAACCGTGAAGTTTTAGATCAGGCTTTAAATGACGGCTGCAAGTCATACATCGGTGGTAACTGCACGGTAAGCTTACTTTTAATTGCTTTAGCAGGTTTAATCAAGTCAGGTAACGTTGAGTGGATTTCAACTCAGACTTATCAGGCTGCATCAGGTGCTGGTGCTAAGAACATGCGCGAATTATTATGCCAGATGGGTGCATTATATGATTGCGTAAATTCAGAGCTAGCTGATCCACACAGCTCAATTCTTGATATCGAGCGTAAAGTTCGCACCAAGATGAATGATGCAAGCTTCCCAACAGATAACTTTGGTGCTCCTCTAGCAGGTAGCGCTTTACCTTGGATTGACAAGGAATTAGAGAATGGCCAGAGCCGTGAAGAGTGGAAGAGCCAGGCAGAAGCTAACAAGATTTTAGGTTATGCTGAAGGCACATTACCTATCGATGGTAACTGTGTACGTATCAGCTCAATGCGCTGCCACAGTCAGGCATTAACCATCAAGTTAAAGCAGAATATTCCATTAAATGAGGTAGAGCAGTTAATTGCTTCTCAGAACAAGTGGGTTCGCGTAATTCCTAACCACAAGGAAGTAACTCTAAGCGAGTTAACTCCAGCTAAGGTTTCAGGTTCTCTATATGTGCCTATCGGTCGTCTACGTAAGATGAACATGGGTGATAACTTCTTATCAGCATTCACTGTTGGTGACCAGTTATTATGGGGTGCAGCAGAGCCATTACGCTGCATGTTACGCCAGATCATCGGCTAACAGTCCTATCGAATCCTTTAATCTACCTCCTTCTCTGGAGGTAGATTTGTCTTTACTCTTCTAAAATCCTCTACATTCAAATCAAAAGGCTTAATCAGTCTAGAGAATAAGTCTACTGCATTTTTTGTAAAGAAAATTTAACTTCTGCCGTTACCTTATATAGTGAAGGAAATTGAGGGCAGTATTGTGCTTACAGGTGAAATCAGAAATGAGCTACTAGTTGATGAACTGCAACTAGGTGAGCGTCTTAATAAAGACGTTCAGTCACAGAATCGTGCTGATTTTGCTCTTATGCTTGCTATGCTTTCACAGGATATACGAGATAATCCTGTATTCTTTACCAGGACTCAAAAGGTAAAGGAAGAAAACTTACGTGCTAAGTTTATGCTTCCTCCAGCTCAAAAAGAGTATGCCACTACAGATGATTTTGATAGAGCACAGGCACTAACCGAGGCATTCCATCAGGATGGCTTAAGACAGGTGTTTTTAGCTTCGTGTCTGTCAAATGAGCCTTTAATTCCATATCAGAGAGATTTAGCTCCAGAGGTATTTGCTCAGCTAACCCCATTAAAGCAGGAAAAGCTAAGAAAGAAGAATGAAGGTCAGACCTTAGCTTATGAAGCAATTAAAGAGGTTGGTGACGGCTTTGGTATTTTAGATGAAATCAACCAGAGCAAGGCACAAACCTCATTACATGCTACAGCTTAACTTTTAAAACAAGCTTTAAATCTGTTTAAAGCCTCAGCTAAGGTGGCTTTAGTGCAGCCTAAATTTATACGAATAAAGCTCTCATCAGGTGATCTGTACATTGAGCCTGAGTTAATTAAAAGTCCCGCTTCATTTAATTGCTTTGTTTTGATTTCATCCGATGTAAGTTTTAATGAAGAGCAGTCGACCCATGCTAGATAGGTATTCTCAAGAGGTGCCACAATGATGTCTTTGAATTCTCTTTAAAGAACTTTACAAGATATTTATAGTTTTCCTGAATATAGTCATTGAGCTCGTAAAGCCAAGTCGCAGTCTTTATCAAAAGCACAGTTATCCAGAATTAAATCATCTGCATAGCAAAGAGGCTGTGTTCCCTCGATTTTACAGTTTACAAAACGTACATTTTTAGAATGCAATGCCAGGTATTCACCTGTTAAAACACAATTCTCAACAAGTACATTCTCTGATTCCCAGAAGGCATCGCGAGAATCTAAAATACTGTTTCTTACAATGATGTTTTTGCAGTTTTGAAAAGAGTAATTGCCCTGTAATATGAAATTCTCAAGAGTAAAATTCTTACTGTTAAAAAAAGATGTAATCACCGTTAGTAACTCTTCAGTCTTTCATAGAAATTTCACTGCAGTCCCAAAGTGTTTCTTTTGCATCAGTAAAATTCACTTTTTCAAGAGTGATTTTTGTAGCTATACGAAACATCTTAGGGCAGTCAACAGTTGAGTTTTTCATGGTGATCTTGTTGCTGTACCAGATAGCAGCACGAGCATTTGTATCGAAAGTACAATCTTCAATTAAGGCATTGTCCACATGCCAGAATGGGTATTTGCCATTGAAATAGGACTGGTTGCAGGTAAGATTCTGGCATTCTTTTAATGCCGATTCTCCATCTAGGATCTCGATGTTTTCCATCTGAAGATCGTGACTTTTAAAAAGAGGTCTTTCGCCGTGGTATTTAGTATTTTTAACAGTATTCATTTTTTATCTAGAAGGTAAACCAAAAACTAATTTCATTCTAATGTTAAGGCGTAGTGGATATCTGTGTTTAACTATCAGATTATTGCCTAATCCTCTCAATTTGTGAGTAAATTATACAAACATATTAGGGCGAATAATCTTAAAAAAGTTTCTGGTAATCGCTTTTTCTCTATCTTTTCTGATAGATCTCACGATTGATAATTGACTGTTTATCACTCTTCTTTAAAATCACCATTAAAGCACCGCTGCCACCTTTCCATTCGGGTGCAGAGTGGAAGGCTAAAACTTCAGGGATCTGTTTTAACCAGTGAATGACATGGCTTTTAATTAAAGCTTTAGGATTTGATCTTTGTCCTTTTCCATGAATGATTAGAATTGTTCTGAATTCATGTTTTTTTGAAAATTCTAAAAATCTCATTACATGGTCATAGGCCTGTTCTACAGTCTTACCATGTAAATCAATATAGTCAGCCTCAGGATATTCTCCATTTCTTAATTTTTTGATTACATAAGGCTGAATACCAGGACGTTTATATTCAATTACATCATTAGGCTGAACCATAGCCACAAAACCTGATGATGCTGTATCGGTGAGATCTTCAGGGAGGCGAACTGCATTAGCCTGTCTTACTTTGGCAAGAGATTTATCAATAGCTTTGGACTGGCTGTCGATTTTATCCTGAACCATAGGCTTAATCTCATCAGCGCCTACTAGTTCTTTGAAGTCTGGTTTTTCGGCGGTATCCTGTTCTTTTAGGAGTTCTAGAAAGTCTTCTTTTTCTTTCATAAATAATTCTGGTATCGGGATTAAACGTGAGCTGAATATAAATAAATTTTTACTACTACACAAATGCAAACAAACAGAATGCCACAGAATCTGATTTTGTTATAAATCTTTAAAGGAGTCTTTACAGTAGGATCGTTTGAACCACCAAGCTTTTCAATTCTATAGAGAATATTATTGTAGTATCTAGGACCACCTAAGCTTACATTTGCATAGGAGCCTAATAAATCAAGAACAAAGGCTGAAATAAAGTTTTTGTAGCTTGATATATGGAATTGCACGTTTCTTATAATTCTTAATGCACTAGTAGATAAAAGCATTGTTAAAAACAGGCAGATTGCACATGGCATTAGCAGAAGGCTCTCTAACTTGTGAATAAAAATACCGAATAATGCGTATTTTTCCTGTTTCAGCGAGAAAGAGCGGTTCATAACAGCAACCATCTGCATCAGAATGGCTCCCTCTAAATCAAGAAGCATAAACCACACCAGAATTGCAAACCAGTTGATAAACAAACTCATGGCAACAGCCTCTGATAGGGCTTTGTTGATGCCCATTACAGAAAGCTTGTCACACTGACGGAGCATAACCTTTTGCAGATAGGATCTGGCATGTTCCTTATTATTAGTATCAAGTGCTCTTTTTACAGACAGTGTTGTTCTTAGAATTGGTTTTGATTCTAGTAACAGAGGCAGAACTATCAAAGAAATAATGACATCAAAATCGATAGTAAAGCGCAGTAGGAGAATGATGGAAACAGCTACAGTCAGTAACAGAAATGGCAGGAAAATCGATGAGAAAACAGTCTGACCTACTGAGTTTTCCTTACGGTTAACCTTATTTGCCATTTTTTCAAACAGAGTGGATAGATTAGATATTCTCCAGGTGGCGTTAATTGGCAGAACAATTTCTAGTAACATCGCAGTAAGCAGAGTAACTGCAGGATATTGAAGAATAGAAAAAAATGTAGCTAAAACATCAATAAAACTGGTATTTCTGGCTGCATCGATAATTTGCTCAACTGGCATAACTCACCTGAATTAGGCATTTATCCCATAGGACGTCCTATGGGATTTATCCCTGTATTTATAACATCTTAATAATTGCAAGAACTAATTTTGCACTGTTTTCTGATGATTGTTTTACATTAAACTCGTAAGTATCCACTTGTTCTTCATCTGAGCAGTCAGATACACTGCGGATGATGATAAATGGAACCTTAAAATCAGAAGAAATCTGAGCAATAGGAGCACCTTCGCACTCAGTTACCATTGCATTTGGGTGGTGCTCTACTATAAGTGCTTTTTTCTCTGGATTGTTAATAAACTGATCGCCTGATACTACAAGACCTTTTTTTACATGAGCTTTGATTTCACTTATGGTGCTGGCTGCAATTTCAGCTTTGGCAATAAGCTCTGGGCTTGCATTGAACTCTAAAGGCTCGCCTGGCATCTGGCCGTATTTATAATTAAATGCTGTGAAATCGGCATCATGATATGCAGCTGCAGTAGAGAAAACCAGATCTCCAATATGTAAACCCTTGGCAATTGCGCCTGCAATGCCGGAGTTAATTACATAATTAACCTGATATAGAGTGATTAGTAGTGCAGCAACGGCAGCGGCTTTTGCCTTACCAATACCTGAGCGAGAGATAACTACCTCTTTACCTTCCTGTGTTTTACCTTCATAGAAAATAATTTCGCCTACATTCTTCTGGGTATAGCTTTCAAGATTCGATAAAAAGTACTCTGACTCTTCATCCATTGCGCAGATAATACCGATTTTCATAAAATTTCCTCGTTAAATAATCTTTTATGATTGTATCAATATTGCCACTTTTTTTCTTGCCATTTTAGTTTTGATATCGGTAGTAACAGAAAATAATTAAATGAAAATAGCATATGTAATAGGAATAGAGAGTTTTGATAAATTTGAAAAGTTGATTCTATTTTACAATTTTTGTGCGAGATAAAACACATTTTTATTCGTTGTATTTACATATGTATTTTGATTTGTGACAAGTTTTTTTATTCTTAAAATTTATCCTTGTTACAGATCCCAAAAAGGAATTTGACATCTACTAAAAGAATAATTTAACAACTAAACTAGTAAGAAAATTATTATTAATTTTATAAGTTGGCAGAGGGAGACTCATGGAAAACGCACGTGACGTCGTCAGACAAACAATGGCTCTAGTATTAGCTGGTGGACGAGGAAGCCGTTTAAATGCTTTAACAGACACTAGAGCAAAACCATCCGTATATTTTGGTGGTAAATTCAGAATTATTGACTTTGCTTTATCAAACTGCGTCAACTCCGGTATCAAAGGTATCGGCGTGGTAACACAGTACAAGTCTCACTCATTATTACGTCACTTACAGTCAGGTTGGTCATTCTTTAGAAACCAGATGAATGAGTATATTGATTTCCTACCTGCATCTCAGCGCTTAGATGAAGAACACTGGTATCAGGGTACTGCTGATGCTATTTTCCAGAACGTTGACATCATCAAAGATCACAAGCCAAAGTATGTGCTTATTTTAGCTGGTGACCATATTTACAAGATGGATTATTCCATACTGATTATGGATCATATCAAGATGGGCAGTCCACTTACTGTTGCATGTATTCCCGTTCCTAAAGAGCAGGCAACTGGATTTGGTGTAATGAGTGTTGATCAGAATAATCTTGTAACTGATTTCGTTGAGAAACCAGCTGATCCACCTACAATGCCAAATAATCAGTATATGAGTCTTGCTTCAATGGGTATTTATGTGTTTGATGCAGATTTCCTATACGAAGTTTTACAGCGTGATGCCCAGAACAAAGCTTCACATCGTGACTTTGGTATGGATATTATTCCATCACTTGTAAAACAGGGCCTTGTACATGCTCACGATTTCTCAAAATCATGCATTCGTAACCGTGGTAACAAGGACATTGTTTACTGGCGTGATGTTGGAACTATTGATGCATACTGGGAAGCAAATATGGATATAGCATCCATTGAGCCTCAACTTGATATTTATGATTTCAACTGGCCTATCTGGACTAATCAGATTCAGTTGCCTCCAGCAAAACTTGTTCAGGATATCAGTGGTACATCAACCATTTTACGTAATTCTGTTGCATCTGCAGGCTGTATTATTTCCGGTTCATCAATTAACCAGACACTGCTGTTCAACTCTTGTCGCGTGCATTCAAACTGTTTCTTGTCAGAATCAGTAATTATGCCTTTTTGCATTATTCACAGAGCATGCCGATTAACAAAAGTTGTAATGGATAGAGGTTGTGAGCTTCCACGTGGTATGATTATCGGTGAGGACGCTGAATTAGATTCAAAACGCTTCTATCGCTCAAGCGATGGTGTAACCTTAGTAACAAGAGCAATGCTTAACAAGCTAAGGCAGACTGAGCCAGAGCTGTTTGAGAATTTCGACAGTTACAAGGCCCCTGTGGCAATGCCTTCATATTAAAGAGTTATTCGATGGATTTAAACGAAATATCAAAACGCCTCTTTTGTGCCAAACGCTTAAGGGGCGTTGTTTTATCAAAGGCTCAGACTCTTGATTTTTTACAGGATCCTGATTTTTACAATTATGGGGTAGAGCAGGACAGGCTTCTTATATCCATGTCTGCTCCAATGCGTCGTCTTCAGCAGAAAACACAGGTCTTTCCGCTAGATGTAAAGGCAGCCTCAAGAAACAGACTTACCCATTCGCTTGAGGTGCAGGAGTATAGCAGACTGATTGCCTTTGCGATGGTAAAGTATGCAAACAAAACTGATTTAAAGCCGATTTTACCTGCAATGGTAAGCTGTCTGTCAAACGCTGCACTAATGCATGATATCGGTAACCCTCCATTTGGTCATTTTGGTGAATCTCTTATCCGTGACTGGTTAAAAAAGACAGTAGAAAACCGTTATATAAGCTCAGAAATAAGTCTTGTGGAAAAGGATGATTTATTAACCTTCAACGGTAATGCGCAAGGCCTTAGACTGACAAACACCATTCAGGGACTTAATTTAACCTTAGGTCAGTATGCATCGGTAATTAAAGTTCCATACACCGTTAAGGAACTGCTTTTAGGTCAGGGCAAGGGCACTTCCGGCAATGGTATTCAAGGTGATTTCTTCTCCTGGTCCTATGCAAATGCAGGTGTATTTTTATCTGAGAAATATCTGCTTGATGCAATTCGTGAGAACTGCAATAGAGACACGAGACATCCTTTTGCAACCATCATTGAGTATGCCGATGATTTAGCTTATGTACTAGCAGATCTTGAAGACTCATACGATAGAGGTCTTGTAGATAAGTACACCATTTTAAAGCTATGTAACAACATCAATGAGTTCAGTGAGCTTGATGAATTAAAAGAGTACCTAAGTGTAGACAAAATTGAGAAACTCTTTAATGAGGATAAGACTCAGGCTCTATTCTATTTACGAGATGTCATTTCCTATTTCTACATAAGAGATCTGGCTCTTGCAATAAATTCTGATTTTGAAACATTTGTTTTTACAGGTGAACCTGATTTTTCAATGGGTAATTATCCTGGAATCACTACCTTAAAGATGTTAAAGGATTTTGAAAATCAGCACATCTATAATCATTTTGAAGTACAGACACTCGATTTATCCGGTGCAAGCTATATTCAGGGATTGTTAGGTCAGTATCAGAAATTGCTGTTTGAAAGTCGTGAGAATTTTGAAAAGGAGTTATACGCAAAAGGCGGCAAGCCATTCAATATGCGTATAGCCTCAAGAATTTCAAGACGTCATAAAAAGACATATCAGGAGTTTATGCAAAGTGAGCAGTTCTCTCCTATATATTTACGAATAAGACTTATTGTTGACTATATTTCCGGTATGACAGATACCTTTGCCAAATCGGAGTATAAAGTATTGAACGGCATTCATTAAAAAATAAAATTTGCGCCAAATTATTTGATAGAATAGCGCCATTAAAAATCAAAAAAAATAAATGAGTATGAATACAAATAACGAAAAAATTACTACAAACGATTCAGTTTTTGATGATATCAGACCTTGTAATGACAGCGAGGTTCAGGCAGAGTTAAACAAGATCATCAGCGATGATCTTGTAATCAACAGCATCTTAAAATTTCGCTATCCTGTAATTTATAAAAAGTTGTCTTTTATATTAAAGCCTTTCGTTAAGGCTTATCTGCGTAAAAAGATTCAGAAAATCAAGACCACCAAAGATTTCCAGAAGATCGTTGCAGACTTCGGTGAGAAGATGATTGCGACCACTACAGATGGTGTTGAACTAGTAGGCTTTGAAAAGTTAGAAAAGAACAAAGGCTATCTGTTTATTTCAAATCATCGTGATATCTCTTTAGATCCTGCATTTATAGATCTTGCTTTATTCAGAACAGGTAACGATACAGTGCGTATTGCAATTGGTGACAATCTGCTACGAATTCCTGCAGCTACCTCTTTAATGAAATTAAACAAGAGCTTTATTGTAAGAAGATCAATTGATGCTCCTCGTGAGAAATTAAAGGCTTTAACTCATTTATCAAACTATATTGGTTTATCTATCGAAGAAAATCATTCAGTATGGATTGCTCAGCGTGAAGGTAGAGCAAAAGATGGTAATGACAAGACTGAAGATGCAGTATTAAAGATGATTTCTTTATATGGCCGTCAGAAGAAACAGGACTTTGCAACCTACATGAGTTCACTCAATATCGTTCCTGTTTCAATTACCTACGAATACGATCCTAACGATTTGGCTAAGGCTAATGAGTTATATGAAAAAGATATGAATGGTGAGTATCACAAAGATGAGTTTGAGGATATCGATACCATTTCTCGCGGTATTCGCAGTTACAAGGGGCGTGTAAAGCTAGTAGCAGGCGATCCTATCAAGGGCGGTTTTGAAACTGCTGAAGAATTAGCAAATATCATTGATAAATTTGTATGGTCAAATTATCAGATGTATCCATCAACACTGATTAGTGCAGGTGCTGATGCAGGTGTAAGCGAAGAAGATAAACAGAAGTTCAACGCTCGCATTGAATCTTACCCAGAGCATTTACGTCAAAGGGTAAAAGATATGTATGCTGCACCATATTTTAATAAAGACAAATAATCATATTAATAAAGACAAATAATCATGTTTAACCCAATTTATAACAAAGATGGTCATTTAAGCTACTTTAGAGTAGCCTGTCTTTTTGTTGCATTTACCAGCTTTGTAACCGGATGCGTTATGCACCATGAGGAAGTACAGAGTGTTAATGTTACAAATGAAGATGCCTCTTTAAATAATACTGCAGAGGTTGTAGAGCCTGTAGAGGATGAGGAATCATCGTCTGAGCTTAGAGCTTTAGCTGTTGCACAGTTACATGATGCTACAGAGTATCTTCAAACCTGCGGCACTTTAGATAACGCATATGACAACTGCTCTTTTAAGTTTGCCGACAAGTTAAATCAGTATTATCAGACTAGTTTAGACGCGTCAGCAGATGGCTTTTCTTTAGCTATAACAGCAAAGGACAACAATTCTGATGTCTGCCGTCTGTTTGAAGTAGACAGTAACGGTAATATTCAGGCCTTTAATAAAGAAGGTTCTGAGGACAAGTCTTGTCTGTCCGGATTTAAAAACGATGTTTTAGAACTTACAATCCTAAGGGATACCGACAATCTTCAGGGTCAGGTAGCTCCATCAGGATTAAGCCCTATTGGTAAGAATTTAAGCTCACTATAAGCTTAAAGTAATCGAGGATAAAAAATGCAAATTACTAAAGATACAGTAGCTACAATCAGCTACACTTTAACAGAGACTAATGGTCAGGTAGTAGGTAGAACACAACCTGGTGAGCCTGTAACAGTCCTAATCGGCCATGGTTTCCTAATTAAAGGTTTAGAAAAAGCTTTAGAAGGTCACAGTGCAGGTGATGAATTTGCAGTTACCTTAGAGCCTAAAGATACATACGGCGAGTTTGATTCAAGCTTGATTCAGACTATTGACAGAAAGCTATTCGGTGATTTTGAAATCGCTGTAGGTAACGTATTTGAGGCAGATTCTCAGAACGGTCCTATGGCAGTTGTTGTAAAGAAAATCAACGAAGACACAGTAGTTGTTGACGGCAACCATCCATTAGCAGGCAAGACTTTAAACTTCCTGATTGAAATTGTTGAAGTTCGCGAAGCTACTGAAGAAGAGATTAAGCATGGTCATGCACACGTAAACGGTCACTGCCCATCAGAAGGTCATGAGCACGGTCATTGCTGTTGCGGTCATCACCATCACGATGATAATCATGAGTGCTGCTGCGGTCACGATGACGACGATCA
>JAAYPN010000108.1 GCA_012519775.1 Aeromonadales bacterium
ATTTTTCTTAGAAATGTAAGGCAAAGTTCGTGAACTATTATAAAAAAACGCACCAGAATGGAAGATAAGTTGTACGCTGGAATTTTGATGATTAAAAAGACAGCATCAGTAATTTCAGATCAAAACTACTGATACTTTGTGTATTTTATGAAGAAACCTTTTTATAAGGAATAAAGATCTTTTCGATATCACTATCGTCAAGCTCTATGTATTCGCCTTCTTCAAGCTCAGGATCAAGCTTTAAAGAACCGATATAAAGACGTTTTAATTCAATAACCTCATTATTAACGCATTCAAAAAGTCTTTTCACCTCATGAAAACGACCTTCGGTTACTGTAACTAAAGCTTCATTATCAGCAAAGATCTCAAGTAATGCAGGCTTATACTTTACTCTCTCCTTTGGGTGCTTTAAGCCTCGGGAGAACAGCTCAATATCTTTTTCTACTATCTTATCTTTAGTAACCACATGATAGGTTTTAGTAACTTCCATCTTAGGTGAGGAGATCTTATGGTTTAAATCGCCATCATCTGTAACTAAAAGTAAACCTGTTGTATCAATATCCAGTCTGCCTACACAGTGCATAGTGGTAAACTTTGGAATATCACTGAAGATGTTGATAACGATAGGGTTATTGTTATCCTTGTCAGCACAGACATAGCCGTTTGGCTTGTTTAGCATAAAGACACGCTTTTTAAAGCCGTCTGATGCAGAGACCTCGTTACCATCAATGACAATCTGAGCGCAAATTGAGATTTTAGCGCTAGGATCGGATATAACCTCGCCATCAACTTCAACAAGACCGTTTTTAATGATCTTAGCCGCATACGAGCGAGGTACATCAAAATTATGGCAGACAGCTTTATCTAATCTTAAAGTATCTTTAGCCATGGTATTTACGTAGAATAATTGATGCGTTAGTACCGCCAAAGCCAAAGCTGTTTGACATTACAGTCTCAAGTTTGGTGTTACGAGCAACATTAGCTACGATATCAAACTTCTTAGCGTGCTCATCTAATTCATCAATATTGATTGATGGTGCAATAAAGTCGTTTTGCATCATCAGAATACTGAAGATTGACTCATTTACACCAGCTGCGCCAAGTGCATGGCCCGTCATTGATTTTGTAGATGAAATTGGTGGGCAGTTATCGCCAAATACAGCCTCAATAGCCTCAAGCTCTTTAATATCACCTAACACTGTAGCTGTACCGTGAGTATTGATGTAATCAATCTTGGAATCACATGTAGCAAGTGCCTTTTTCATGCAGCGCATAGCACCTTCACCTGATGGAGCTACCATATCATAACCATCGGATGTGGCACCAAAGCCTACTACCTCAGCGATGATGTTGGCACCGCGAGCTTTTGCGTGCTCTTCAGATTCTAATACTAAAATACCGCCACCTGCGCCGATTACAAAGCCGTCACGGTTTGCATCGTATGGACGTGATGCTTTTTCTGGAGTCTCATTAAAGCCCTTAGATAAAGCGCCCATACCGTCAAACAGGCAGGAAATAGTCCAGTCAGCTGACTCACCACCACCTGCGAACATGATGTCATGATGACCTAAGGCAATCTCATTACATGCAAGCTCAATGCAGTGAGCAGATGTTGAACATGCTGAACTTACACTAAGAGATGCACCTTTAATCTTGAATGCAGTAGCAAGGTTTGCTGATGTGGTAGAACTCATAGCCTTTGGTACAGCATATGGGCCAACCTTTTTAATTCCCTTCTCACGAAGATTGTCAGCAGCCTCAACAATAGCGCTGGTATCACCACCGCCTGAACCTACAAATAAACCAGTGCGCTCATTACTTACGTCTTCATCTGTTAACTTTGCCATTTCAATTGCTTCTTTCATGGCAACATAAGAATAAGCTGCAGCCTCACCCATAAAACGTAGAACACGTCTATCGATAAGCTCTTTTAAATCAATATCAACAAGACCTGCAACCTGAGATCTCATCTGTCTCTCTACAAAAGCCGGTGCTGTCTTAATACCAGATTTACCTTCTTTTAGTGAGGCTAAAACTGAATCAGCGCCTACACCGATTGGGGATACAATACCTAAACCAGTGATTACAACTTTTTTTAATGTCATAAAAGCTCCATATGACGGGAAATCAATCTATAAATTTTCTTAAAATATTAGTTGTAACAATATCATATATACAATAATTCGTAAATTGTAAAATCATGTTCATTCTTGTTAATGCCATTGCATTTTTACACAATTTTTTCAAAGATACCTATTAAAACTTTCAGATACTTATGCGTTGTTTTTGCATATAAAAAGTATTCTTATTTTTTACTGTTCATGCGCATTTTTAGTTAATTTGATAAATTTTGTTGTATAATGACGCATATTTCAGGATCTGCTCCTGATAACATTTTAATTTTTTAAGGTATTATATTTTTTAAAATATGGCAAAAGAAGAAAGCATTGAGATGCAGGGCACCATTCTGGAGACCTTGCCAAACACCATGTTCCGCGTACAACTTGAAAACGGCCACATCGTTATGGCTCATATTTCAGGCAAAATGCGCAAGAATTACATCAAAATTTTAACTGGTGATAAAGTTACCGTACAAATCACTCCTTATGATTTGACCAAAGCTCGCATTACTTTCCGCGCACGCTAATCTAACTCTTCACTTTATTTTATATTCTGGAAGCTTCCCTGAGTTTTGAATGTAACTTAGGCGAGCTTTTGCACACTAAATCTGATTATGTTAAACCTAGTAAAAACCGAAATCTTCAAGCGCTACGCTTTATTTTTTTTTCAGTGGTTCTGCAGGGTTGTTCAATTGCCTTTATTACCTACGCTAATATCGGCACCACACCAATCTCATCTACAAACTTTGTATTATCACTGCACACTCCATACACTTTAGGTGACACCACCTTTATCTTTAATATTCTCCTAATCCTTTTACAGCTGATGCTGATCCTAATGGGAGAGGAAAAGCTAAAGGATCATTATGTAAAACTGATAATCCAGATCCCGGTATGTGTTGTCTTCTCTTTCATGATTGACCTGTCAACAGACTTATTAACCTTGGTATTACCTGAGAATGTAACTTACGCATTAAGCTGGGGACTTGTTATTTTTGGAACATTCTTGCTGGCACTTGCAGTTTCCCTGTCCGTTACAGCTAATGTAGCGATGGTTCCTGGTGAATACTTTATCAAGTTATTCCACCCATTAGTTCATAAGACCTTCAGTTTTGTAAAAACCTTTTTTGATATCTTCCTGGTATCAACTGCAGTTTTATTATCACTGTTTCTAACTAACTTTGGTGCAGTAGAAGGTGTTCGTGAAGGTACCTTATACGCAGCACTGCTTACAGGTCCAACAGTACATTTACTTCTTCCTTTATGCGCTAAATTAAATCCTTTATTAAACGGTACATCTTTTGAAGGAGTCGAAGATAATAAAAACGTTAAAGAAGATGAAAAGTAGAAACAGCTGAAGTTTCAAAATAGACAGAAAACAGATAATCTGTACTTTTGTTTTACTATAAAAAAAAGCCTTGCGTTTTTGTATGAACCCCATACTATTTACTGCAAGGCTTTTTCTATTCAGAATATCTTTTAGATATTCTTTACAATCTCATCACCAAACTCACTGGTGGTTAAGGTTGTTGCGCCTTCCATTAAACCGGCAAAGTCTGAGGTTACTCTCTTTGAAGTAATGGCTTTCTCCATTGCATTAACAATTAAGTCAGCAGCCTTATCCCAGCCCATGTGACGTAACATCAGTTCAGCTGACAGGATAATTGAACCTGGATTTGCCTTACCAGTGCCTGCAATTGTAGGAGCTGTACCATGAGTTGCTTCGAAAATAGCACTTTCAGCACCGATGTTAGCACCTGGTGCAATACCGATACCTCCAACTTCAGCTGCTAGAGCATCAGAGATGTAATCACCGTTTAGGTTCATAGCACATACTACATCGTAGTCTTGAGGGTATAAAAGAATATTCTGTAAGAATGCGTCAGCAATGCAATCCTTAACCACAATCTTCTTGCCATTCTTTGGATTTACAAAGCTTACTACGCCCTTCTCGTCCTTAGTTGCGCCGTACTTCTCTTCAGCTAGCTTGTAGCCCCAGTTCTTGAAGGCACCTTCGGTGAACTTCATGATATTGCCCTTGTGAACAATAGTTACAGACTTTCTATCATGATCAATTGCATACTCAAAAGCAGCCTTTATCAGACGCTCTGTACCCTGCTTTGACATTGGCTTTACACCAATACCGCAGTGCTCATTAAAACGGATCTTTTTAACGCCCATTTCCTTTTCTAGGAAGCTGATTAACTTTTGTGCGCCTTCTGAATCAGCTTCCCACTCGATACCTGCATAAATATCTTCAGCGTTTTCACGGAAGATTACAGTATCAACAAGTTCTGGATGCTTTACAGGTGATGGCACGCCGTTGAAGTAACGTACAGGACGTAGACAGATATATAAATCTAAGGTCTGACGCAAAGCTACGTTTAATGAACGGATACCGCCACCTACTGGAGTGGTTAGTGGACCTTTGATTGCAACATGATATTTTTTAATGAAATCAAAAGTCTCATCTGGAAGCCAGGTATTGTCACCATAGGTTTCAACAGAACGGCCACCTGCGTAGATCTCCATCCATGAAATCTTTTTCTGACCATCAAAAGCCTTGTTTACAGCAGCATCAACCACCTTCTGCATTACAGGGGTAATATCAGCACCGATACCATCACCTCGGATAAATGGAACTATAGGATTATTAGGAACTAATAACTTGCCATTTGCATCAATTTCAATAGCGCTACCATCTGTAGGTACTACTACTTTGCTTGTAAACATCGAATACTCCATTTTTAAAAGTTAATAAACTGATTTCATTTTATACAATTAAATTCTTAAGTGCTAAGTTTTTACATTTTCAGAATTTTCAGGCAGTTTTGCACTCATTCAGATCATTAAAAGTCATGAACACTGATAAATTATGATTTTTAAAATTCTCTCATTTCGATAAATTAAAGAGATGAAATTCTGAAAAAATTCAATTTTTATGCTCATTTGTGCTCTATATGAGCATAAGCAGATTTTTTATTAAAACAAATGCCGTGAACTACAACACAAACTTACAAAATAAACCTCAAATCTGTTAAAATTGTATGTATTGGAGAAAAACATGTCACAAAGATTTAAACCTTACGCTACCGTTGCTTTAATTGTTGAGCACAACGGTAAATATCTTATTGTTGAAGAGTACAACGACGATCAGGATAATCGTCTGGTATTTGGCAATCCTTGCGGTCACATTGATGGAAAAGAAACCATCCTTGAAGCAGCGATTCGTGAAGGTCACGAGGAAACAGGCTGTGAGATTGAGCTTGTAAGCCTGATTTCAATCAACGATTATGTAAAAGACAACGAAACAATCTATCGTTTCTGCTTTGAGGCAAAGCTAAAAGATTATCAAGAAAAGATGCAAGCTTGCGATCCTGATGACGAGATCCTAGCTGTAAAATGGTACACCAAAGAAGAAATTTACAATGGCAAGGACAACTGGCGCACTCGTCTTGTCGGTCAGAACTTTGATGCCTATTTCAACGGTCAGAGATACCCTCTGGATTTAATCAAAAGTATTCACCCATAAAAGAGATTTTCATGGAATTTGATGCTCGTATCCCATATGAGAAACTACAGGGTAAACATGTAGTTTTAGGTTTATCAGGTGGTGTTGACTCATCAGTAAGTGCTGCCCTGTTAAAGCAGAATGGTATGAAGGTAACCGCCCTTTTCATGAAAAACTGGGAGGAGGATGACACCGACTCCTATTGTGCTGCATCTCAAGATAGAGAGGATGCGCAGAAGGTTTGCGACAAACTGGGCATTGAGCTTAAAACCATTAACTTTGCAGCTGAATACTGGGATAACGTCTTTGAAATCTTCTTATCAGAATATAAGGCAGGTCGTACTCCTAATCCTGATATTCTGTGCAACAAGGAAATCAAGTTTAAAGCATTCATGCAGTATGCAACTGAGGTTTTAAATGCAGACTTTATTGCAACCGGTCACTACTGTCAGAGAAGCTTTAACACAGATAAGGCTCATCTTTTACGTGGTGCTGACAATAATAAGGATCAGAGCTATTTCCTTCATGCAATTGGAAGAAATATTCTAGATAGAGTACTCTTCCCTGTTGGCGATATCGAAAAGACTGAGGTTCGAAAGATTGCTGAATCTCTAGGTCTTGCTACTGCAAAAAAGAAGGATTCAACAGGTATCTGCTTTATCGGTGAGAAGCGCTTCCATGAATTTTTATCAAAATACATTCCTGCTCAGCCTGGTCTTATCAAAACCGTTACAGGCGAGGTTGTAGGAAAGCACGACGGTCTTATGTACGCTACTATAGGACAGAGAAAAGGTCTTAATATCGGCGGTACTAAAGACGGCAACGGCAAACCATGGTATGTGGTTGAAAAGGATGTTAAAAACAACGTTCTTATCGTAGCTGAAGGCAACGATGACAAGGCACTCTACTCTGTAGGCCTAAAAGCAATCCAGGAGACCTGGATTATTGATGAGCCAGAACTTCCATATGAGTGCACCTGTAAAATCCGTTATCGTCAGCCAGATGTTCCATGCACAATTTACAGGGACGACAATGGCAGTCTTAAGGTGATGTTCAAACAGCCAGTAGCTGCTGTTGCCCCAGGTCAGTCAGTAGTGTTCTATCAGGGCTTAGATTGTCTTGGTGGTGCCGTTATTGATAAGCATATTAAAGAGTAGCTTATGTCAGATATTAAATCAGAAACTATAGCTCTTGCAGCATTATTTCAGTGCTGCACTCAGATCCAGAGAGTTGCAAGCACAGGTTATTATGATGAAAATGCCGTAGCCTGTGTGTTAAGAGCACTTATAGTTACTAATCCAAGAACTGTTGAAGATATCTACCCAATGGATGGATTAAAGGTTGGCTTCAAGCAGATAGTTGACGGACTTTCAAAATCCAGTCAGGTAAAGGATGTTGCTACCATCGACATTACCAAGATGGCACTGAAGCTTATCTCGCTTGCTATTTCTGTAGAAAGAAACGGCAGAATCTTTGACAGATTATCAGATGAAATTGATGAGTTAAAGCAGACCATTACAAGAGAATTTGAGGACTTTCTACAAGGTAACCCTCAAAGCGTAAATGACCAGAATAACATTCATCTTTTCGGTACTTTATATCAGTCAATCATCAGCCCTAACTTTGCAAAACTTCTGATTTACGGTGAAGAACAGCATCTTCGAGTACCTGCAAATCAGGAAAAGATTAGAGCTTTGCTGCTAGCTGGCATCCGCGCTGTAATTTTATGGCGCCAGATTGGTGGCAGACGCAGATTTTTAGTGTTTAGACGTAAAGCTATTGTAGAATACGCTAAGCAACACATGTAACCCATTTCACTTAATTTTTAGAGGATAAAAATGGAATTATCATCATTATCAGCTATTTCACCACTAGATGGTCGTTATGGTTCAAAAACTGAAGAATTACGCCCTATTTTTTCAGAATATGGTCTAATGCGTTTCCGTGTTCAGGTTGAGTTAACCTGGCTAAAACACTTAGCTGCATGTGATAAAATTAAGGAAGTTCCTCCATTTAGCGCAAAGACTATCGAATTTATCGACAGCATCATCAAGAACTTCTCTGAAGAAGACGCTAAAGACATCAAAAACCGCGAAGCTGTTACCAACCACGATGTTAAGGCTGTTGAGTACTTCCTAAAGGATAAGACCGCTTCAAATGAAGAAATCGCAAAGGTTCGTGAGTTCATTCACTTTGCTTGTACCTCTGAGGATATCAATAACAACTCTCACGCTTTAATGTTAAAAGAAGCTCGTGAGGTTGTATTATTACCAGTTATTGATGAAATCATCGCAAAGATCACAGAGCTTGCTCACAAGTACGCTGATGTACCACTACTTGCTCGTACTCACGGTCAGCCAGCATCACCTACCACCATCGGTAAGGAAATGGCAAACGTAGCATACCGCATGCAGCGTCAGAGAAAGCAGATCGCAGCTGTTGAAATCATGGGTAAGATTAACGGTGCAGTTGGTAACTTCAACGCTCACCAGGTTGCATACCCTGATGTTGACTGGTTCTCATTCTCAAAGCAGTTTGAAGAGGACTTAGGTTTAACCTTCAATCCATACACCACTCAGATTGAGCCTCACGACTACATCGCTGAGTTATTTGCAGCTGTTGACAGATTCAACACCATCCTAATTGACTTTGACAGAGATATCTGGGGTTACATTTCAAACGGCGTATTCACTCAGAAGACAATCGCTGGTGAAATCGGCTCTTCAACAATGCCTCACAAGGTTAACCCAATTGACTTTGAGAACTCAGAGGGTAACTTAGGAATTGCTAATGCTCTATTCGTTCACTTAGGCAACAAGCTACCTATTTCACGTTTCCAGCGTGACTTAACTGACTCAACAGTTCTACGTAACCTAGGTGTAGCATTCGGCTACTCAATCCTAGCTTACAAATCAACTCTAAAGGGTATTTCAAAGCTACAGGCTAACGTTGAGCACACAGCAGTTGAATTAGACAACAACTGGGAAGTTCTAGCTGAGCCATACCAGACTGTAATGCGTCGTTACGGCATTGAGAATCCATACGAGAAGTTAAAAGCTTTAACTCGTGGCCAGAAAGTTACCAAGGAGATCATGGAAAACTTCCTAGAGAACCTTGATATGCCAAAGGAAGCTAAAGATCTTCTAAGAGGCTTAACTCCAGCAAGCTACATCGGCCGTGCTGTTAAGTTTGCAAAAGATATCTAGCAGATAGATATCTGATAACAAGGCTCTCTTTTGAGAGCTTTGTTTTATTCATTGTCAGTATCAGAGTACGGCTTATACAAGTAATCTAAAATCTCAAAGAACTGTTCTTGTGTTGTAATATCTACCTTACCGACTCTGACTAAATAGAAAACTGTTCCAACATTTACTATTCAGCAAATTAATAGACGTCAAAACCTTTTCAGACTCTATATATTCAACTGCATTTCCGTGAATTTCAGACTCAGTTACTTTATTCTTTATTTATCTGTTTTAATTCCACAATAAAAAAAGGCCATCTCAAAATACATTATAATTCTGATCAGGCCTTCTCTTTTTTAATACTTATTATTTTGAAGTATCAAGTGGTGCAAATGACTTAACTAAATCATCAATTGCCTTGCACTGAGCTAAGAATGGCTCAAGCTTATCTAAAGGTAGTGCTGAAGGGCCATCACACTTTGCAGCATCTGGATTTGGATGAGCCTCAAGGAACAGACCTCCGATACCTACAGCCATACCTGCACGAGCTAAATCAGCAACCTGTGCTCTTCTACCGCCTGATGCTGCACCTGAGCTGTCACGGCACTGCAGTGAATGAGTAACGTCAAAGATAATTGGATAATCACCACATACCTGTTTCATTACGCCATAGCCTAACATGTCTACTACAAGATTGTCATAACCAAAGTTTGTGCCTCTATCGCACAGTAACAGATTTTCATTACCGCATTCTTCAAACTTCTTTGTTACATTAATCATCTGAGATGGAGATAAGAACTGAGGCTTTTTAATATTTACTACTTTACCGGTTTTGGCAATCGCACTTACAAGATCGGTCTGACGGGCAAGGAATGCAGGGATCTGTAATACATCAGCATACTTTGCAACAACTTCTGCCTGAGCTACTTCATGAACGTCAGTAATAATAGGTACATTGAAGGTAGATTTGATTTCTTCAAAAATCTTCATGCCCTCTTCAAGACCTGGACCGCGATAAGAATAAATAGATGAGCGATTTGCTTTATCAAAACTTGCCTTGAATACGTATGGAATATGGAGTTTTTCGGTAACTTTTACATAGTGTTCGCAGATCTGCATTGCAAGATCACGGCTTTCTAATACATTCATGCCTCCGAATAAAACGAATGGAAGATGATTACCAACACTAATATTACCTATTTTAATAACTTTATCACTCATATAAATCTCCTAAGTAATTTAGGTAAATTTTAACAATTAAAACGGCTTTTTTATACCTTTAAATAAAAAATCGAGTAGGAGAGGAGATTTACTCCCACTCCTCTCACAACACCGTACGTGCCGTTCGGCATACGGCGTTTCCCAAACAATAAAAGGTTAGAGCCTAAATATTAGCTCTGACCTTCAACTAGACTAATACTAAACCATCCTTCTTCAAGCAGTGTTTTCTTACTTAGGGCTTTGTTGATTAGCGGAGTCCTTGACATTCTCCAGTATCTGTTAGAAG